>CAUVMY010000034.1:0-9255 GCA_963552845.1 uncultured Bacteroidia bacterium | reverse complement strand
AATCACTGTAAAGAGCAAACAAGACGAAACGGTAAAGAGTACGAGCAAAGTAATTGTAGATCCTACTACTGCAATTGAGGACGCTACGTTTGCCAACGTTGTAGTTGCTCCGAACCCATTCGGTAATCAATTACGAATAGTAAACAGCGAATTACGCGGAACATACACATTGTTGAATGCACATGGTGTTGTGGTTACTTCAGGTGTATTAGAAGGCGCAGAAACGCGCATTAACACCTCTTCGTTCCCCGCAGGTATGTATCTCCTACGCCTAAGTACTGAAAGTGGTGCAACGAAGACATATCGTGTTGTGAAACAATAATTCTCCGCAATGTAGCGGCGCACCATGGCGCGCCGCAGATAAATACAACGGGCATGACTTTCGAGTTATGCCCGTTTTTGATTGGGTTTCGTCCAACATTTCACATTGGGCTAACAAGACTTACCGCCGCCATTCGGCGGGGTTTTATTTGAGCCCCTTAGGGGCGGGTCTTTTTAGCACGGTGGTAACCCCCCCGTGCGAATCTCGATACGCCAAGCGCTCATATTCAGCAATACCCACCACCGCCATACGGCGGGGTTCTATTACGGCGTGCCATGGCGCGGCGTTATTGATCTGATAATCAGATATTTATTTACCTATAGCGTAAAACGCTAAAGCATAATGGTTACAGGACCATCATTAACAAGCGCAACCTGCATATCTGCACCGAAAATTCCCTTCTTTACAGGGAGATCATACATTCGACCTAGGAGGTTGGCAAACTGCTCGTATAGCGGTTCTGCGATGTTTCGTGGAGCGCTCTGTATGTAAGAAGGACGATTGCCTTTGTTGCACTGCGCATAGAGAGTAAACTGACTTACTAGCAGAATCTCGCCTCGAATATCCCGAATACTAAGATTCATTACTCCCTCGCCATCATTGAAGATACGAAGATTTAGAATCTTATTGGTCATTGCCTCTATATCGGCAGAAGTGTCGTTGTGTGTAAAACCTACTAATATGAGCAACCCTTGCTCAATAGACGAAATGAGTGCTTTATTGACGGTTACCGATGCTGAACTCACTCGCTGTATTACTGTTTTCATAATTCAACCCCCTTTTATAGCGCAAATACCGCTACAAAGCAACAAAAAAAACGACGCTTAACAATGCGTCGCTATAATATTTTTACTTTTTCCTCTTTTTCTTTTTCGCTAAAGCTAACTGCTCTGTTTCCCGTTCCTGTTCTCGTTTGAGTAATGTCCGCCAATCTGTATCAGCGGCTTCTGATAGTTCTATTGTCTCGTCGTGCGCCACACGATCTATTTCTATTACGGGCAAATAGCGTCCAATCAGCTCCTCTATCGCCTTACGCAGAACCTCCTCTTCTGGTGCACAGAAAGAAACCGCAACACCGTGTTTGTTTCCACGTCCCGTCCGCCCAATACGATGTACATACACCTCAGGCTCAGTAGGCATGTCGTAATTAACCACATAGTTTATGTCAGGTATATCTAGTCCTCGCGCCGAAACATCGGTGGCTATCAGAACTCGCGACTTACCCTCAGAAAACGTGTTTAACGCCCATAATCGTTCCATTCGTTGCAAACCGCCGTGAATTACACTTGCTTCTATATTTACGCGTTGCATGGCGGCTTGTACGCGTTCTGCGCGCACCTTGGTACGCACAAAGACGAGGATCTTTGCTTCGGAGTTCTCACGAATTACACGTTCTAAAAAAAAACGTTTCTCATCCATAGGAACTTCTAGCAGGGCGTGATCCACATTCTGCGTAATTGGGTCTTCTGGCGCAATTTCTATTCGTATCGGATTATGGACTAAACGGTGAGCTAATTTTTTTATCTCAGGCGAGATCGTTGCCGAGTAAAATAGCGTCTGTCTCTTTGAAGGCGTATGCCCAATCAGACTATCTATATCGGGGCGAAAGCCTAGACTTAGCATCCGATCGGCTTCGTCTAGAACTAGAATTTGTAGGTAGTGTAAGGAAATATGCTTGTTTCGTACAAGATCGAGAATTCGCCCTGGCGTTGCGACCACGATGTCGCAAAAACGCGGGATTTTTTTCACAAGCTCATCTATATCTCCACCGCCCGTTACACAGAAAACATTTAGCTGCGTAGCTTTTGCCAGTTTCTTGAACACTTCGGCAATTTGTCTTGCCAACTCGTGAGTAGGGACGAGTATCAAAGCACGCGGTGCGTATTCGTTGCGCCTCCGCATAGCTCGCCCTAAAAGCTCTATTATAGGGATGGCAAATGCCATAGTTTTCCCTGTTCCTGTTTGAGCAATAGCAAGCAAATCCGCGCCACTGAGGGTAGGACGAATTGCACGGAACTGTATATCGGTGGGACGACGAAACCCCTCGCGTTGCAAATTGGCGGCGAGGGGCGCAATAAAATGATACGATTCAAATAGCACGAGAAGCGATAATTTGATGCCGTTTCTGGGCAATACTGCAATTAGAATTCGCTCTTAAAACTTTTCGAAAACTCTTCCCATTGTTGCTTCTCATAAGCATTAGTTGCTATAAAGTGCAAAATAGGTTCGAGTTGTTGGGGAGTGGAGTAACCTGGCACAGCAGTAATGAGTGTTCCATCAGCCTTCATATAAAGCAACATGGGGTAAGAGAGACGACCGCCCGTTAAAGTCAGAGCAAGCGGATGGGTTCGCTCACCATTCGGTTTATACTCCTTTCCGAGAAAGGTTATCGCCTCTTTTTGCTCTGCATTGAACTTTACAGGGTAAAAATGGGAATTGATGTATTTGGCAATGCCATCATGCGAGAAAGTATCAGCGTCTAGCTTCTTGCACCAACCGCACCAATCGGTATACATATCGATCAGAATCGGCTTAGGGGTTTTCTCTGCAGCCTTCATAGCCTCTTCGAGCGTGTACCACTTAATTTTCTTTTCAGGCGCAGCCGCATATACCGTTGTCCAGGCCAAAAACGCCATAAGGGAAAATAGAACAAAAGGTTTCATCTTAATGTACAAGTGTTTAGAGATAAAAACTCCGAAAGGGGTGAATTTGTTGTCTCTTTAGAAATCGAAATAAATAAAGGGTTGCAGATCAGCTGTCTGCACACGCAAAACAACTAACGTAATGATAAGAGTTATTGCAAACTTCCAGCCCCAATGCACGGAGATAAATGCCCCACGTACACGCTCAATCCATTGCGTAGGCATCCAGTGTAAGAAATAGCCTATAAAAAGAAGTAAGCTCGCCACCCAATAACCTGAGAGGAACTCTGAGAGGTGGCGCACATCGAATGCCGTGAAGATCTGTTCAAGAACTTGAAGCGCTTGATCAAAGTTGCTGGAACGGAAGAAAATCCAGAGAAAAACAACGTAATGGAAGCAGAGGATTTTTCGCACTACAACTACCGCAGGGCGGGATAAAAAGTCCTTCGGTAAACGATCTATCATTTTACTAACCACAAGCCCCAAGCCATGCGCACCTCCCCAAAAAACAAACGTCCAGTTGGCACCGTGCCATAGTCCGCCTAATAGCATCGTAAGCATAAGACTAAACCACATAACCACACGCCCGTGTCGGTTACCGCCAAGCGGAATATAGAGATAGTCTCTAAGCCACGTAGAGAGAGAGATGTGCCAGCGTCGCCAGAAATCCGTCATGCTCGTAGCCTTGTAGGGAAAATTAAAGTTGATCGAGAGACGATAACCCAATAGCAGAGCTACTCCTATGGCAATATCAGTATAGCCTGAGAAATCGCAATAGATTTGAAGCGCATAACCATAGGAAGCCATCAGGTTCTCTACTCCCGAATAGGCAATGGGGTTATCGAAAACGCGATCAACGAGATTAAGAGCAAGATAGTCGGAGAGAATAATCTTTTTGAATAGCCCAATAAGGATAAGGAAGAGGGCGTGTGAGGCTTCACGCGGGCTGAGTTCGTAAGGTTTGTGGATTTGAGGAATAAATTCGGAAGCACGTACGATAGGTCCCGCAATCAGTTGCGGAAAGAAAGAGAGATAGAAACCAAAATCTATAATTCTATGGAGAGGTGCAATATCGTCACGATAGACATCCACTACGTAGCTAATGGCTTGAAATGTATAGAAACTAATACCGACTGGCAACAGTACCATAGTAACCGAGGAGGGGTTACCAACGATCCAACCTAGGAAATGTGCAAAAATATTGGTGTGGGTTATTGTCGTATCAAACAGTTCGTTGATGCTGTTTACAAAGAACAATGTGTACTTGAAGTACACCAACAATAGCAAATTTAAGCCCACGGCTACGGAGAGTATTGTCTTACGTACTCGGTGAGCCTTGTATCGCCCTAAAAATATTCCTACCCAATAGTTGAATACAATAGATAAGAGAATAAGCAAGAAAAAAAGCCCGCAACTTTTGTAGTAGAAGAGCAAACTAAAAGCAAAAAGATATACCACACGAGGCGTATTGCGCTTATCTATAAGAATTAGCCCGATACCAAGTATCAGAAAAAAGACCCAAAACTCAACGTGAGTGAAGAGTAATGGGTGAAGATCGTTGTAGCTCAGAAAATCTGTGATACGTTCCCAAAGGGAAGAAAAATCCATTACTTTTTACTGCGTTTATTGTTAGTCAGATAACGATAAAGCGCCACACCCAAAAGTTTTCCTTGTAGTCTGTAACCCTGTGGCGAGAGGTGCAGACAGTCCTTTGCTGTAAGTCCGTAATTATTCCAAGAGTGTATGCTTCCAGATCCTCCCATGATGCGATTGAAATCCCACAGCCCTACTTCCTGCTCTATGGCAACATTGCGTATCACCTCGGAGGCAGCATCAACTCGCGGATTTACCTCCTTGTTCCGCAACAAATGGTCATTGGGCGTTGTGAGTATTATAAAAGCCTCAGGGCACGAATTGCGTAACTGCTGTATCAAGATTCGGAGGTTACTTGCAAATTGCAAAGGATCGAAATTCCGGTTATAAGCATCATTGGTACCCAGTGAGACAATAATAACCTTAGGATCAAGTATCTCGAGTTCGAGAGGAAGAGCCGTATTACGTAGAAAAGCGTTGACATCTGCACCATTAAGTCCTGCTGCATGATACATCAGTGGCGAAGCCTCATTGTCAAAGACAAAACCGAGAAGACGGAAAGGTGAATCCGTAGAGGAGTTCCGTTTGAGTGTTAACGCCAAATTGGACGGAGGATCTGAGAATTGGAATGTAGCAACACCTCTTGTCGTATCTATTGTTGCTGGTTTCGTTCCATTGAGCAAAGGGAGTGGTGCATTTTCAGAGGGCGCATAGAGAATAGAGATAATATTGGGTAGAGCCGTATAGCCACGTTCGGGCAGAAAACGCAAATGAAGGGTAGAATTAGTGTTTTTTGCCTCGATAGCAGATGACGATAACCCTAACGGTTGCGGCGTGCGAGTTTTAGTACTTAATGTTGGCGACCACCCTTTCCTATTAGACCCTGTAGACCGAAAATCAAGAGGTTCATTTGTCCTCGCTACTCCGTACGGGAAAGCAAAGCCGCGAGCAGGGAGCGTAAGATCAAACTTTTCAACCAGATAGGAGCGCGTAGCACAAGACGCTATATCGCCTTGAATATGCGAATCGCCCAACTGTAAAATGGTAAGTCTCTTGCCTCCCTTCGGATTCCATTGCAAAGCACGTCCTGAATTTTCAATAGTATTGTCTGGCCAAGACTGGGCAAGATTATTGAGGTAGGTATCATCCCACATTGCGCCATCTACATTCGCTTGCGCGTATGCTACTGTAACAATGCAAGAGAGGATACAGCAGAAAAGGTACTTAGTGCGATACATCCGCGCCATCTTACTCTTGGATAATATTTTTTCGATAAGAAGCTGGGTTGCTATAAACGTCTAAAAGAGCTGTGCAGAAGAGTTCCGCCAAATATCGGGCACCACGGGGCGTAAAATGCACATAGTCGCTAGTGGCTAACGGGGGATGCGCATTGACCCAACGAATTATAGAATTTTTACCACCCATAGCCGCATAGCTATCCCAAAAGGCAATCCCAGCTCCTAACGCTGCTTTTCGCTGCGCATTGCGCACAAGAGCTATATTGGAATAGGAATGAAATTCCTCCTCCTCCTTCCGCCCCATGTCACTAACACCAATCAGAATAAAAGCAGTAGCGGGTAGTAAACGTTTCAAACGGAGTATTTGTTCTTGCAGCTGTCTGCTATAATGAGCATAATTTGAGAGCTGAGACGGAACTACATTCACTCCAAACTGTAGAAGTACCAACTTAGGAGCCAATACTTTATTCACCTGCATAAGCATCGTGTCTGAAATGGCAGAGAAGTCTGTGCCCCCACTACCACGTAAAGGGACATTGTCAACCTGCACACCATAGCCAGTTTCATAGGAAATGCCGTAGATATTTGGGGTCGCGGTCGCAGTGAATTGTAATACGAATTTTGCCGCATCTGAGGGAACTGGCAGTATGGCTCGCTGTAGCGCCTCCGAGGCATCATATATATGAGATTCTTCGATCGTATCATTTACGAGAACACCTATCCTACAACTCGCATTAGGAGCAGAGAATAGTACATTGCAACGGGTAAATTGCATGCCCCGTCCCGCTTTTAAGTTTCGCTTCACCTTTACCTCTGCAGACACCTTGGTCGTGTCTGCAAGATCTCCATAGGTTGTAAACTGGCATACGCTACCTATGATGCCATAGGAGAGCGTTTTCTTGCGGCGCTGAGCTGGCATAATAGAATAGAATTTCCAGTCGCGCGAAGGTGAAACGGAGAGCCCGTATGGGGGATATACAGGCGGAACGGGCGATACAAGACCAACACCAGCTCCCCCAAATTCCTTTTGCAAACGAGTACGCAAATAAGACGAAACACGATCACCTTCAATTTGCGAATCACCAAAATGGAGAATTCGCACTTCCTCACCTGAGGCAGAGATATTACGTAAATGTTCGTTGAACCTTTCTAATTGCGTATAGCCCTCTTCGCCAAATTCGAGCATTTGTATAGGTGCAACACGCTGCTGTTCTAGTGTTTTTAGCTTAACCTCAACCTCTTTTTTCTCGTATTTCGTAGTCTTGTCCTTCAGTTCTGGAGTTTCTTCGCACTTCTCGGAAGTGAGATTGGGTTGCTCCGCATTCTCCTTCTCCATTTGCTCAGCAAGAGCATCAACCTTGGCAAGCTGTTCGAGTACAGAATCATTCAGTTTCAAATGACGAGTTGTATTCTGAGGTGCTAGCCCTGGTAACTGCGAACGGCGCGGTATCCAGTAATCACTCAATAATAAACGCCCATCGCCCTGTCCGTTCAATAAGACCAGTGCATAGAGTACCAACAACAAAGAAAATAAAAACAGCAATGCCTTACGAAAGACCATTTGCCTTCGCTCTCCTTTTCTAGAAAAGAAAAACTGACACTGTCTGCCCTAACTATTCGACTTACTCGAATAAATAAGCAACGTCTGCCCCACTCGTATCATATGCCCCGAAATCCCATTCCAAGCCTTAAGCTGTTGCACTGTTACTTTGTAGCGTGAGGCTATAGAACCTAACACATCACCCTGTCGTACTTTGTAGCGAATAGCATTCCCTTTACCAGGCATAGCGAACGCTACCTCCTTATGCATTAGAGGTTCACGAATTCTCTGCGGAGAGAGGAAAACAGAGTCCCTATAACTCCGAATCTCATCCTCGCGGTCAATAAATGCCCCGACATGTTCAAACGGAAGACGAATAATATTGCCAGAAGATGAGGGCAAGAGGTCGTGTTTGTATTGTGGATTAAGATCACGAAGTTGTTGCAACGGTACATTGAGCACCTCTGCCACCTGCTGTAAGTGCATTTTCCCGTTTACCACAATCGTATCCGTCGTCCTAGGAAGTGTTAGCTGTACGGGAGCAATTCTATGCTCTGCGGCATAATTCATTGCATAGTTTGCGGCAATGAAGGCTGGAACATACCCTCTCGTCTCACGAGGTAAGAAATAGTAAATGTCCCAATAATCCCGTTTTCCTCCCGCACGTCGGATTGCCTTGTTTACATTGCCTGGACCACAATTGTAGGCTGCAATTACAAGCGTCCAATCCCCGTACATCTCATAAAGATCGCGCAGATAGCGCGCTGCAGCATGAGTAGCGGCGATAGGATCGCGGCGTTCGTCCACATAGGAATCAATTTGAAGATTGTAACGTCGCCCCGTGCCGTACATAAACTGCCAGAGCCCCGTAGCACCTACACGTGAAACAGCACGCGGATTGAGTGCCGACTCAATAACGGGCAATATCCGCAATTCTACGGGCAACTGGTAGGAGTCTAGAATCTCCTCGAAAATAGGAAAGTAGTATTCAGTAAGTCCGAGCATAACACTTACTTGTGCACGCTTGCGCTGTGTATATACACTAATATAGTTACGCACAATGCTATTGAAAGGTAGCTCAATCAATGTATTTAATTTCGCAAGACGCTTCATATAGACCGAGTCTGGACAATCTGGGGTGATCACAGTACTATCATAATCGAATGTCTCAGCTAGTACCGTGCTATCAACATTCTGGCGCACGTACCAGAGATGCACCATTTTATCTAGATTTTCTAGGTACTCGATGTGCATTGAATCGGCGGGTTCGCGCACTGTTTTGGGAGCTGGGATAGCTGTAGCTGCAAGAGTGCTGAAGAGAGCAAACAGCAGTAAGGAGTGCCGCATTTTTGAGTTCATGATGTTAAAAGTATAGGTTGAAATTCATCGCCAAAAAACCAGAAGAGGCAATGCCAACATTTGGGACAAACGACGGATAAATACGCATTGCAAGATCAGAGTCTACATTCCAGTAGTAAAGGTGCGCACTGACATACGCGTCAATTACATTGAGTACATAGAGTAACGAGAGACCGAGAAGACTTAAATCGCGATTTCGTCGATAATAGTCGCGAAAATACTGAATGTCCTGCCGCGATCGCTTTCCTTCAAACTCATCTATTGTTTCGGGATTTTCGTCGAGTAAGTAGGTCAGCGCCTTATCAAAGCGTCGGTATAGCTGATCCATGCGCATAAACTGCGAAGTAAGATAAACAGCAGTACCATAGATAATGGGTACTTTCCAGTAGGAGTGCGTATACATCTGCCCGAGTCCTGGCAATAAGGCACTTGAAACGAGTGCGGCAAACGGAGACTTGAAATTTGGGCTATGGTTCACAAGTGCATCCGCAACTCCCAATGAATAACAGACTGCCGCCGCAACGATGCTTCCATCGCGTAGAGATCGCATCTCTATTCGTC
>CAUVMY010000033.1:0-9336 GCA_963552845.1 uncultured Bacteroidia bacterium | reverse complement strand
CTTCAAAACTCTCTTTTTTCCCTTCAAAATAGGCTTTTAGCGTAGAGAGGAAAAGACTCTTACCAAAGCGACGGGGGCGAGAAAGAAAATAGAAACCGCTTTTTCTTAGAAGATCGGGGATATACATGGTTTTATCAACATAAACCAGTCCGCGACTGCGTAGAACTTCAAAACGTTGCTCGCCCGTGGGAAGTTCTCGGATCTGTTGAATATCGTTCATCGTACTTTCTTGCTTCTATTTTCCCTCTACTAAGGTACAAAAAAGGAATCGCTCTCAAATGAAAACAATTCGCTTTGATACCTTAACTCGTATGGAGGCGATCAAAATTAAACACAATTTTTAGTGCAAAGCGTGTATTCTGCGTACTAGGCTCATTAAATACACCATTGGCGTATTTTAAGGCGATATTTCACGTCGTGCCATGGCGCGGCGCTACAAGGCAACGGTGAGTATTGTTAGGTCAATGTGAAACGTTGAGATGTAATGTTTGCCCTTACGTTCTCACACTAACTTCCCGTACAACTTAAAGAGCGCTCTCAATTTCTTCTCGTAGAGCATCACGCTTACGTACAAAAACTCGGTAGCTCTCACATTCCGTGTTACGGGGTACATGCTCCTCCATCTTTTGCAATTGCCTAATGCGTGCAAAAAGATTACTCGTTTCTTGCGCAAACCAAGCCTCCCTTAAACGTAACCCTATATATTCGCGCGCCATGACACTGGGTTGTGTCATATCTGCTTCGTAAAATCTATAATCGCGCAGCTCATCCATCATGATCTCGTAGGAGGGAAAATAGTACACTTCCTTCTCCTCTTCCGACAACTGATGTGCTGCAAGTAACAAAGTCGCTTTACTCACAGAATTGTCCATCATCCCATCGCGCAAATGACGTACGGGACTTACCGTAAGCAGCACTCGTAGCGTAGGATTCCGCTCACGAAGTAGCTCCAGTACCCGATGCCACGTCGCCACAATTTCTTGCACAGAGAGCAACTCTCGTGTAAAATGAGAGGCAGGAAAATGATGGCAGTTTGCCACTACCTGCCCCGTTGCACGCAAGCGATATACCCATGCAGTGCCCATAGTAAGCACTAACCACTGGGCTGTATCTAACGCAGTTTGTAACTGCTCATTAGCGCTTCTGATCTTGCTCAAAGCTTCCTCTTTCGTTGTAGCAGACAGTTGGCTATGATAGTCCAACGAAACCCAACGTCCCTCTTGGAAGTAAAGGTCTGAAATCTTACCATCTGTGCCTAGTGCTCGCTCTATCGTTAAAGCAATACTTTGTGGATTGAAAAGTACGCCATGAGGATTTACAACTGCTCGAAATCGTGCTGCTTGGAATAATTGCCCCATACGATCGGCAAAACACGACCCCATACAAACCAAGCGATCTGTATAGTAAAGACTCGGCAGACGCTGCGCTTCTACACGTGTAAAAAACTCCATAAGAGCTTCTTTAGTCGAGGCAATTCGTACAATCGGAAAGCGAATCTGTGCACGTATCGTACTCTATTTGTAGAGTAGTATGCGTGATAGCAAACTTCTCGCGCAGACGTTCTACGAGTTCATCGCGCAAAAGTCCTGCGGCACTGACCCTTATGTCCTGTACTACAATTATATGCGCCTCCAGATGTAAACGTTGATCGTCTAGACGCCAAAGGTGAATATGGTGCACGTTCCGAATTCGCGGATCGCTCTCTATAAATGCCTTTACGTCTTCTACCTCAATACCTGGAGGTGTACCTTGCATCAGAATATCTACACTCTCTTTCAAGACGTGCCACGTATGCCAAATGATGTAAAGACTCACAGCAACTGTAATTACGGGGTCAAGCCAATAAATCTCAAAGAGCCATATAAAGATCCCCCCAATAATCACCGCTACCGACGATAGTGTATCGCCCATCAGGTGGAGATAGGCCGCTTTTACATTGAGATTTTTTGCCTTATCGCGCTGCAAAATAAAGACAGAGGCGAGGTTGGCAAGAAGCCCTACTATCGCCACAATAAGCATTACGAGCCCTCGTATAGGCTCTGGCTCTACAAAACGTCGGTACGCCTCCACAAAAAGGTAAAGACAAATACCAATAAGTAAAACCGAGTTGAGAAATGCAGCTAAAATCTCGAACCTTCGGAAACCAAATGTCTTGTGTGTAGTGGGCTTCCGCTTCGAAATAAGGTGCGCTATATAGGCAACAAAAATAGCAGAAGAGTCCGCCAGATTGTGGAGCGCATCTGAAAGCAAAGAGAGACTGTTGGAGATAATTCCACCAACAATCTCTACGAGAGTAAAAATTATATTGAGAAGCGATGTCGCAAGAAGGCGCTTCCCTGTCATATCAGCATACGAATGGCTATGCGAATGCCCGTGGTGGTGTCCGTGCCCATGGCAACAATCAGCATGCGATGCTCCCTCCTCGTGGCAACAACCTTCGTGCGAATGTTCGTGTTCTATTTCGTGCTCGTGCCTACGTTCGTCGACCTCTTCTTTATGTTCGTGGTGTTCCATCGTATAACTCCTTGCTTAGCTATTGAGAACCTTTCTACAAAGAAAGCAAAGATTATACCATTATACAAATTTTGCGCCTAATTTCTTTATATTGCAACAAAGTTGCAGTTAGCGCTAGTCAGCATACCCAGATAGCTGCTGCTGTAGCTTTTGGCGTGAAAAGAATATGCGACTCTTTACAGTGCCAATACAGAGATCTAGTTTGTCCGCAATTTCACGGTATTTATAACCTTGCGTATGCATCTTGAAAGGAATTCGGAAATCATCGCTGAGTTGCTCTACCGCCTCGCTCATCTCATCATAGTTAGCAAGCTCATCCGTCTGATAATCGCTTGGACGGTTGTTAAGTAGTACTTGGTTGTCTGTGCTATCAAACGCCGTGTTCTTGCGTGCATTGCGCCTATAATGGTTTATGAACGTATGACGCATTATTGTGAATACCCAAGCTCGGAGGTTCGTTCCCGCCTGATAAGAAGATTGGAATAGGAGCGCACGCAGGAAGGTCTCCTGCAACAAATCGTTAGCATCTTCAGTGTTCGTAGTAAGACTGCGTGCATAACGTAAAAGATGAGCCTCTTGCTCGAGGAGTTGAGTACGAAATTCTGTAGTGTTCATAACTTACCTTCTTTCTTTATCGTGACACTGTCTAAATAATATTTGTATGCAAAGGTAACGGTTTTATTTACTCCAACAAATCAGAGCGACCTTATTCACCGTCTTATATAGATAGTTTATACAATAAACATGCCACTCTTAGCTACCTAGACTACCGATCACTCTCCTATCAATTGCAATTTCTTCTTGTCTGTTATTTAGACGCTGTCGAATTTATAGAGAAAAGTGGGATGCTCCTTTATTTAGCTTGCGACGCAAAATGTAAACAATGCACCCGCTTTTTCCGTTTCAAAGGCGTAGAAATAATTATCTCTGATGAACTTTACACGGATCTTAAGTCCCCGTTATCATAAAATGCTAGGGACATTTCTTTTGCTCGTAGCGTTTACTACGCATGCTAAGGCACAGATGCTCCTTACCGAAGGGCTAACGAATGTGATTGATACGAGTCGCTTAATTCAAGGAAGCATCGCTCCCGTAATTGGTTTCAGAACGGAAAAGAAGGAGGTTTTTACGCTTAAAAATACAGCGAATATCAACATTATGGTTGGGCAGCAACGCGCACTGACGATACTAAACAAACTAGAGCTAAACACTTATGGGCGTGAGGTGCAGGTAAGCGATGGGTATATACATGTAGAGTACCGTAATCTGTTGCGTCCCTATATAGAGATATACCCCTACACAGAGGCACAGTGGGCGGGTTCTCGCGGTATGCAGATTCGTGGGGTACTGGGGGCACAAACGCGTTTGCGACTCATTCAAAAAGAGCACCTCGTCTGGACTACTGGGGCGGGCTTCTTTTACGAATTTGAAAAGTGGAAAGACAAAACCATAACGGACGGGAAAAACGAGGCGGAGACGCACAATGCCAAGGTGCAGATATTTGCAAGTTTCAAAATCGCGGTAAGCGAGGTGATAGAACTCATCACCAGCGGATATTACCAAGGACAATTGAATAACAAATTCCTAGTCCCCCGTCTAGCGGTAGGCGTAGACCTCAAGTATAAACTAACCTCGCATTTCGCCCTTTGGGGCAGTTACGCCTTTTTCTACGACCAAGACCCTCCTATAAAAATCAGTAAAGCCTATACAACGCTTACAAGCGGATTGCAGATCCATTTCTAGGCACAATAGAGGTAATACACTTTCGCACGACAGGACGTAATTTACTTGCTGGGTACTTGCTGGCTGCGCGTTTTATGGGTCTCAAAGCCTGATTGTACCATTCCATTTTACTTGCTGGGTACTTGCTGACTGAAAATTTAAGGCGCCTAGTTGCTAGTGAAGCTACACAAGAGCTGAGGGGAAGCTCCTAGATTGCACAAAACAAAAAACGGACACCCGTGAGGATGTCCGTCCATTTTAACAGCTGAAAAAAGGCGATTTTGCCGCAAGGCTATTGTCTTACTAAGCGTATCGTTTTAGTTGCGCCATTTTCCCGCGAAATACGCACGAGATACACCCCCGCAGGGAGGTCGGACGTACTGATTAGTGTATCATTGCTTTCTAGTATACCCGCGCGAACTTCTATGCCTTGAGCATCGAACAGAGCGTAGCGCGTATTCTGCGGCTCGTGAATCGAAATTCGTACTTGATTCGTGAACGGATTCGGCATTACTGCCACCGAAGCCAATACGGCATCCTCTACTGCGGTTGTTTTTGCTGTAACTTTCACCTTACACGTTGCTGTAAGTTCTGCTTTCGTGCTCTTAGCAACAACTGAGATCACAGCACCTTTCGAATCCTTCACCGCAGTTACTTTCACCTTTCCATCCTTTTCTACTACCGTTACAAAACCTTCGGGGCTTGCACTGACAGTCACACTCTTATCTACGTTGTCGGAAGGCTCAAAAGTCAATGAAATTATTTCAAATTCGCCCTCTTTCAGTTCTAACGTCTCCTTATCAAACGCTAGTTTGGAAGGAGTCTGCAGCGCAGGTTTCTCTACAACAGTTACCTGTAGCGATGCACTCAATGCTGTCTCTTTCGCCGTAGCCGTTATTGTTACTACACCCACTTTTAGCGCTTTTACTACCCCTTTATCAAGCTTTACTACGCCCTCTTTATCCATACTCCATTCCACCTCTTGCGACGCGCCTTCGGGTGCAACCGTTGCCAGAATTACCAGCGATTCTTGCCCGCCGAGCGTCAATGTCTGCGGCGTATTGGGTGTAAGCGTAATGCCCGTAGCTACATTAGCAACCGTTACAAGGCAGTAGCCCTTGTATTGTGCATTTTCGTTGGAAGTAGCAACCACACGCGCCTGTCCTACTTTCAGTGCCTGCACCAAACCTGTAGCCGATACCGAAACTATCTCCTTCCCAGTTTCTTCGACCGACCAAGTTACATTTTTATTAGTCAGACCACTTACGGTTGCTGTAAGCTGCGCGCTCTTTTGTGCTTCCGTTCCATTGATGAGCAACGTCTTCGTATCTGGCGTTACTTTGACCTCATTTTTGCGTACTAGGATGGTAAAGACTTCCTCCGCTAGTGCGTCGTAGCCATCAATTTTGACAGACAGGCGATAGTCGCCTATTTTTTTTGCTACTATGCTTATCGTATTTTCTTTTTCCGTGATCTTAAGCCCCTCTTTTGCTCCTGTCAGGTTCCAATGCAATTCGGGTACTGTGCTTAAAGGTGTTACTGTCGCCTTTATCGTGTAGCTTTTTTCTGGTTCGATTGTAAATTCTTTGTTCGTATTATCTATTGCCACATCATCGCTCGTCACCACAATTGCAGTAGGTTTTTCAAAGATTTGAGACTTATACTCGGCGGTTAGCGCACCATGTTTCCCTTCCTTTGCTGCTACTTTTGCACGTATGGTCACATCCCCAGTAGCTACTGCTGTAACAACTACCTTGTTTTCTCCTTCGTTCAGGGTAACTAATGCGGCGGGCTCAGCACTCCATGTTATGGTCTCGTTGGCTTCAAGCCCTGTTTTTTCGACAGAGAGAGTAAGTTTCTCTTCTACAAATAGCGTTTTCGCTTCTTTACTAGCTTTAATCTTAAGTGAGGCATCTTGCCCCCATACACTTCCTCCCAGTCCGAGAAGAACGGTTACGCAAAAGAGTAACCGCGTCATTACGTTTCCTTTCATGGTGTTCTCTAAATATGTTCAAGAGAGAGGGATGCAAAATACGTGCTATAACATGATTTTTAGATCTTTTTTTACACGAAATACTGAAAATTTGTATAGGAGGTAAGCAAAACTTAAGGTTAGCGTATAAGCAAACGGAACGTTTTTATGTAAAAAGGGCTTGTATTACAATGCTGCAACTCTCCCTCGCCTATGAACATATGAGGCGCGTTACAAGTACGCAAATTGCTCCTTGTTAGAGAAATTCAGGGAAAGTGTTTTAATCTGCTGAGCCCTCAGCCAAACTCAGCTTGCCTGCCGTTTCATCGGCTAAGGCACAGGATCATCTCCGTGTCCGCCCCATGGGTTGCAACGCAGGAGACGCCATATACACAATGCGAGGCCGTATATAGGACCATGCTTCTTGATTGCCTCCATGCAATAAACCGAACAGGAGGGAGTAAAGCGGCAAGAAGGCGGTAACAGAGGCGAAATAAAGAGTTGGTACAGACGAATGGGAAATACCAACACAAATATTGCCCCTGTGCGAAGGTAGGAAAGAAATTGAGTAATCCTATTCTTTTTCAACTGCGTGGAGTATCTTGTTCAATATCTTGTCTATAGAGGCATGTCCACGTTGCCACGGGACGTCCTCCTTTGAAGTAAGAAGAAAGGCAATATGGAGTTGTAAGCCTTTATTTTTCAGAACCTCTCGTAACGGATTGGCTTGTAAACGAAAGGCTTCACGAATACGACGTTTGTTCCGATTCCGATCCACGGCGTGCTTAAATAGGCGTTTGGGCACAATAGGCATCATCTGAATTGGAGGTTCGTTTGTCTGGTTCGGCTTGAGATAGTAGGTTGCACGATAGGGAAAAACAAAAAGATGCGCCCCATGCGCAAAGAGAGCGCTAATATCTCGTTCGCGATGCAGACGATGCGAGGCAGGGAATGCGAAAGAGGCTACCTGCGGGGTAGCCTCTTGTACAGAACTATCATTAATAGATTGATCTAACATCGCGTCCTATTCAAGGTGATTGCGCTGCGAGAGGAAAGCATCCAATGCCTCTGTCATACTTTTACACGTAGCCGTCGGAGCGGGGACATCAAGCGTCATTCCTTCGGTCTTGACAGCGCGATGCGTATTTTTCCCGAAGGCAGCAATGCAGATTTCCCCTTGTTGAAATTCGGGGAAGTTTGCCTTCAGCGACTTCACCCCTTGCGGACTATAGAATACCAACATGTCGAAGGAATTGATGTCAATGTGTTGAATGTCGCTAGGCACTGTTCGGTAAAGAATCGTCTTTGAGAAACGTATACCCGCTTTTTTTAACTCACGAGGTATCTCAGGTGTGTGAACATCTGAAAGAGGAAGGAGAAATTTTTCCTCCTTATACCTTTCCATCTGTTTGATGAGAGTCTCCAGTTTTCCGTCTTCTGGGAAGAAGATCTTCCGTTTTCGGTACGTAATATGCTTTTGAAGATAGAGTGCAACCGTCTCGGAGGTACAGAAGTACCGCATATCGTCTGGAACCTTGAACCGAACAGCCTCCGAAATGCGGAAATAGTGCTCAATCGCTTTCCGACCTGTAAAGATAACAGAGGGGAACTTCGCCAAGTCAATTCGCTGTTTCCGAAAATCGTTAGCAGAGACCTCCTCGACGTGTATAAAGGGTTCAAAAACAAGTTCTACTCCTGCTTTTTTTGCAAGTACTTCAAAAGGAGAGTTGGGGATGAGCGGTCTGGGTTGTGAGACCAGAATCCGGTTGATGCGCGGCGCATCTTCAGTCGTTTTTTTTGGCATTTGTTGCAGCGAAACACTCGACTCTATCAGACTAAAAGTAACCCGAGAATTAGTCATAAACAAGGTGCTATTCCTAGCACGCAAAGGTACAAAAAGTAGTAGAATAGGTTGTAATGAAAGCAAATGAAGGTTAAGAGTGTACGGAATTGGGCATAGAGCGTACTGACGATAATGAGTACGAGTCCTGTATAAATGAAAAAGGTGGCGAGCAAAGCAGTACTGAACGTTGCAAGCAGAGCAAGGGCTAGGTAGTAAGGCCAGAGCAAACGATGAATAAAGAAATACTGTCGCCAAATAACTTGTGTAGTAACAGTCTGATCGATTAGGTAGCTTGAAAAGCGTAGAATGAGGTAACGAAAAAAATAATAAAACAGCAGCGAGACGAAAATAAGCAGCAACAGTAATGGCTTAGGGAAAGCCGTTGTATACAGCTCTGGTAAGAAAAGTTCCAAACCGCGCCATGCTATTACAGAGATTGAAAAGACATTGGTAAGATCTGTAACAAAATGAAATTGTGCGATGTGTGGCCCCTCAACTTCGTTTACCCTTCTCAGAGTTCTGGGGTGGAAAAGGAGTTTTGCGTATTCTGTATAGTATCTCCAAAAACGATAGCGGATATAAGCACTCAGAGCGATTCCGACTAAGAGGAACACAAAAGTGAAAGAAAGAGAGCCAGCATTCGTGCTCCAAGTGTCCTGTATCGGTAAAGGGGTGTACTGTTTTTCGGCATAGGATCGCTTTGCGAGTTGAGGATAAAAAGGCTCTGGAGTATGTAGTGGCGCGGTTTCAGTCTCGCCAACCGAAGTATCGGAGTTACAACTATCTGTTCGTGGAGAAATAAGCCACGAAATGAGCGCATCCTGTTCGATGCCTTTATAGGGAAACACGGAGTCAGAACTATCGGCGCGAGGTGGCATTACAGACACGTTGGACTGTGTTGTAAGAGGAGAGCCGTAATGTGGTGCTGGGTATATGCTGTCGTGCATTGTACTAGAAGAATGCACAAAGTTACTGCAAGAGAAGAGATCGCGACTACTTACAATGCGTTTTTGCAATTACAAATACAATTTCAATTTGTACAAACTCCTATTTCACAGGCGACGCATTATAAGAGTCTCATAATAAAGTGCCCGAGTTCGGTCTTTCTTTTACGAAACTAGTGTTGCCTTGACAGGGCGCATAAGAGTTAAGAGTTAAGAGTTAAGAGTTAAGAGTTAAGAGTTAAGAGTTAAGAGTTCGCGCCTGTGGCGCGAGTGTAGGGGCGAGGCGTGCCTCGCCCGTCATGTGCGTCGCACACGTATTGCAGATATTGCGATTATTCATT
>CAUVMY010000032.1:0-9792 GCA_963552845.1 uncultured Bacteroidia bacterium | reverse complement strand
GCATGCATCTTGTCATCAACCATGTGTCCCAATTTCAGCATATATATTACGCCCACAGTAGCAGGTTGGTCGAAAAGTTCTCCCGAACCACCGTCGCGCAACTGTATCTTCCCAAAACGAGGTAGACCAGCTTTCTCGGTGTACTCAGTTATATCGTCTAGCGTAGCACCATCAAAAACAGGTGTAGCAAACTTAAGATCTAACTTACGCCCCGCCCAGCCCAAAATGGTTTCGTAGATCTGACCAAGGTTCATACGCGAAGGCACACCTAATGGGTTAAGCACAATGTCCATTGGTGTTCCATCTGGCAAGAAAGGCATATCGGAGTCACGGACGATCTTTGCAACAATCCCTTTGTTACCGTGTCGTCCCGCCATCTTATCTCCGACGCGGATTTTACGTTTTTTTGCGATGTAGACCTTTGCCATTTGCAGAATTCCAGCAGGCATCTCATCCCCAATCTGGATTCTTGCTATACGGCGTTGGCGCTCAGCATCGAACTCTCGGTACTTGCGTACATAGTTCATAATCAATTTGACAACGAGCTCATTCAATGCCTTGTCTGCCACCCAACGGAAAGGATCGACCTCTAGGAAGTCGAGCATTTGCAGGTTCTTTGTAACGAACTTCTGCCCTTTTGCAATTTTCACTTCCCCTGTATAGTTCACGACCCCCTGCGATACTTTGCCATTGAGTTTTTCAGCAAGTTTTTCAACCAGCATATCGCGTATTTGCGACACATCGCGATTGAAGTTACTCTCAACCTTTTCGAGATCTACCTTGCTACTACTACCACGGCTACCACGCGCATCCTTATTTACCCCAGAGAAGAGGTGTTTTCGGATCACGACACCGTAAAGAGAGGGCGGCGCCTTCAATGAAGCATCTTTCACGTCGCCAGCCTTATCTCCGAAAATGGCTCTTAGCAACTTTTCCTCAGCCGAGGGATCAGATTCGCCTTTCGGAGTAATTTTACCGATCAATATATCTCCAGGTACGACCCTCGCACCTATGCGTATCATCCCATGCTCATCCAGCTCCTTGGTAGCTTCCTCGCTTACATTTGGGATGTCGGAAGTTAATTCTTCTTGCCCTCGCTTGGTATCGCGCACCTCTAGTATGTACTCGTCAACGTGGACAGAGGTAAAGTAATCTTCACGGACGAGACGCTCATTTATCACAATCGCATCCTCGAAGTTATAGCCCTTCCAAGGCATAAAAGCCACCAAAAGGTTTCGTCCGAGAGCTAATTCTCCGTGGTCGGTCGCATAACCGTCTGAAAGTAAATCACCTTTTTTTACTTTCTGTCCCTTCACTACGATGGGGCGCAAAGTAAGGCTTGTATTCTGATTGGTCTTTAAGAATTTCGGTAAGATGTATGTTTTTTCTGAGCCATCAAAACTTACAAAAGCTTCTTCCTCCGTTTGTTCGTATCTCACTACGATTCGATCAGCATCCACATAGATCACCTCCCCGTCACCTTCAGCCACAGCCTGCACTCGACTATCACGAACTACCATTCCCTCAAGCCCCGTACCGACGATCGGTGCCTCTGGTACAAGAAGCGGCACAGCTTGACGCATCATGTTTGATCCCATAAGTGCACGGTTCGCATCGTCGTTTTCCAAAAATGGAATTAGGGAGGCAGCAATCGAAGCAATCTGATTTGGCGCAACATCCATCAGCGCCACATCATTGGCATCTGCTAATGGGAAGTCTCCCTCGTGGCGTGCACGTACCTTCGGATTCTTGAAATGATCGTCATCCGCAATAGGAGCATTCGCTTGGGCTATGATTAGCTTTTCTTCTTCCTCAGCCGAGCAGTATACAACCCCCGTAGGCGAAAAATCTACCTTCCCGCCTTGTACTTTACGATAGGGTGTTTCAATAAAGCCCATTGCATTGATCCGTGCAAAGACACAGAGTGAAGAGATAAGACCGATGTTCGGTCCTTCTGGGGTTTCAATGGGACACAAACGCCCGTAGTGAGTATAGTGGACATCTCGTACCTCGAAGCCAGCTCGATCTCTCGACAGACCACCAGGTCCTAATGCCGAGAGTCTTCGTTTGTGGGTCATCTCCGCTAGCGGGTTTGTCTGATCCATAAACTGCGACAACTGGTTTGTACCAAAGAAGGAGTTTATTACGGAGGTTAAGGTTTTGGAATTAATCAGATCTGTAGGACCAAATACCTCGTTGTCGCGTACATTCATACGTTCGCGAATAGTTCGCGCCATACGCTGTAAGCCTACATTGAAATAGCTTGCCAATTGTTCTCCTACCGTACGTACACGACGGTTGCTTAAGTGGTCTATATCGTCCACGTCAGCTTTTACATTCTTGAGTTCAATCAGATATTTTATAATCTGTACAATGTCCTCATTAGTAAGTACGTGCTCGTTTTCGTCAATATTGAGATGTAGCTTGCGATTAATCTTAAATCGTCCTACACTTCCCAAATCATAGCGTTTGCTAGAAAAGAAGAGGTTCTCTATTGCTTCGTGTGCGACTTGTTCGTCTGGCGGTTCAGAGTTACGCAACAAACGATATATGTAGGTCACTGCTTCCTTTGTATCGTTCGTTGGATCCTTCTCTAGGGTATCATAGATAATTTTATACTCGGTTGTAGCCACAGAGTCGCTCTGCAGTGTAAGAGAAGTGATACCGTTCTCAAGGATGATCTTAATATTGTCGTCATCGAGTACGACACCCCGCTCAAGTAGGGGATCGTAACGTTCGATCATAACAAGTTCACCAGTATCCTCATCAACAAAGTCTTCGCGCCAAACCTGTGAAAGCCTCCCTGCCAAAACTCGTCCCTTATATTTCCCGATATTCTTTTCGTTTACTTTTACCTCTTCGGCAAGTCCATAGATATCGAGGATATCTTTATCTGAGCTGTAACCGATCGCTCGTAGCAGGGTTGTAACAGGCATCTTCTTACGTCGATCGATGTAGGCATACATCACATTGTTGATGTCAGTAGCAAACTCAATCCACGATCCCTTGAAAGGAATGATACGCGCCGAATATAACTTTGTTCCGTTGTTGTGGACGCTCTGAGCAAAAAATACGCCAGGCGATCTGTGTAACTGTGAGACGACCACGCGTTCCGCTCCGTTGATCACAAATGTACCACGCGGTGTCATATCTGGAATGGAGCCCAGAAAGACATCTTGCGTAAGTGCTTTAAAGTCGACGTGCGACTCGTCGTTACAGCTTAGTCTGAGCTTTGCCTTTAAGGAGACGCCGTAGGTCGCGCCCCTCTCGATACACTCCTCGATCGAATATCTAGAAGGCTCGATGTAATAGTCTAAGAACTCGAGCGTGTAGCTATTCCGACTGTCTTTAATAGGGAAAGTCTCGGCGAAGACTTTATAGAGTCCCTCTTTCTTTCGTTCCTCAGGAGTGGTCCAGAGTCTGAAGAATGCTCTAAAACTCTCGACCTGCACCTCTAGGAAGTCAGGGTACTCAAACTGCGCTCTAGCACGCGCAAAACTAACTCTCCGATTTTGTGCTGATGTCATAGGGATCTGGTGTATTTACAAATACTTTTCTTGTAAAATATCTTCAAACCACACAAGGTTTGCAACCGCTAAAAAGCGATTGCAAACCCTCGTGTATTCTTCGTAAAGAAAGACCTGAGCAGGCTTTCTATCATTCAGAGCCCAGACCCTACTTCAACTCAACTTCAGCACCAGCTTCTTCTAATTGCGTCTTCAAAGATTCCGCTTCTTCCTTGGATACGCCTTCCTTCAAAGCTTTTGGAGCAGCATCTACCAATTCCTTAGCTTCCTTGAGTCCTAGTCCTGTTAGATCTTTCACCAACTTAACGATAGCGAGTTTAGCGCCACCTGGTGACTTCAAGATCACGTCGAAGGAATTTTTTTCTTCTGCGGCAGCAGCACCACCAGCCGCAGGTGCAGCAACAGCAACAGCTGCAGCAGCAGGTTCAATACCATATTGTTCCTTAAGGATCTTGCCTAGTTCTACAGCATCCTTTACTGTCAAATTAACCAACACTTCCGCTAATTTATTCAAATCGGCCATCTCACTCGATTATTAAACTCAATTAAAAAATAAAACCACTAAACACAAAAACACATTAACGCGCTTCGAGCGTTTTCACTACACCACTTATTAGGTTGCTCCCTGACTGCAAAGCAGCAATAAGGCTCTGCGCTGGAGATTGTAGCAATGCAACGATATCCGCGATTAGTTCTTCTCGACTCTTCAATGTAGTCAAGGTCGGTAGTTGACTATCGCCAACATACAACGATTCTTCTACGTATGCTGCTTTGAGTGTCAATGGACGCTCGTCATTGCGGAATTCCTTAATGACACGTGCAGGGACATTTCCAACGGTGGAAAAGAACACTGCAGAAGTTCCATTGAGCACCTGTGTCAGATCGGACACAAACGTATTATTGACTTCTTCCAATGCGATTCGGAAAAGGGTATTTTTGACTAAAACCAACTCCACACCTTTTTCAAAACACAGACGTCGTAGTGCAGATGTATCGCCTGCATTCAAGCCTTTCATTTCTACGATATAGAAATGTGGGCAACTCGTCAGACGCTCTTTCAAAGCATCCACAATCACACGCTTCTCTTCTCTTGTCATCGTCTTCTCCTCCACTTGTTTAGAGAGTCGCATCACGTAATGCTTGCACGTCGACATTCACACCAGGGCTCATTGTGCTAGACAAATAAATACTACGCACATAAGTTCCCTTCAAGGAATTTGGTTTAAGACGATTTACAGTTGCAATAAATTCGCGTGCATTGTCTACTAACTGTTCAACAGTGAAAGAGACTCTTCCTAATGAGACGTGCATCACGCCAAATTTATCTACACGGAAATCAATCTTTCCTTTCTTAACCTCAGCAACAGCTTTCCCAATTTCTTGTGTTACCGTTCCGCTTTTCGGATTCGGCATCAAACCACGGGGACCGAGAATACGAGCAATCTGTCCGACTTTTCCCATGAGTTGTGGCATTGCTATTACCACATCGAATTCAAGCCATCCGCCCTTAATCTTCTCAATAAACTCATCGAGTCCAGCATAGTCAGCACCTGCCTCTTTAGCTTCTTGTTCGTGTTCTGGAGAGCAAAGCGCTAATACGCGCACTACCTTTCCCGTACCGTGAGGCAATGACACAACACCACGGATCGCTTCATTCGCTTTGCGTGGATCAACCCCCAAACGCATGTCAATATCAACGGAAGCATCAAACTTTGTATAGGTCATTTTCTTGACCAATTCAACAGCTTCAGTCAGACTATAGGCACGCTTGAGATCGACCATAGCCAAAGCCTCTTTGCGCTTTTTAGATACTCGCATTCGTTACGCTCCTTTCTCTGATGAGGGAAACTCGCCCTTAACCACGATCCCCATACTACGGGCAGTTCCTGCGACGAGTCGCATAGCCGATTCGATGGTAAAGCAATTAAGATCGGGCAACTTCTCTTGAGCTATCTCGCGCACCTGATCCCAAGTTAAGGTCCCTACTCGTGTACGATTGGGAGCCGCAGAGCCCGCCTTGAGTTTCAAGAAGTCCTTCAAAGCAGCTGCTACTGGTGGTTTCTTAACGATAAAATCGAACGATTTGTCAGTATAGATCGTAATAACCACAGGTAGGATCTTCCCAGTGAGATCCTGAGTACGTGCATTAAACTGCTTGCAGAACTCCTGAATATTTACGCCACGAGATCCAAGAGCTGGACCTATAGGGGGCGCAGGCTTTGCTGCTCCTCCGGGAACCTGTAGCTTCAAATACCCTGCTACTTCTTTCGCCATAACTCTTTATATTATCTCTATTTTTCCTTGTCCACTTGACTATAACTCAATTCCAACGGCATAAGACGTTCGAAGATTCTCACCTCCACTTGCAATCGGTGTCTTACCTCGTCGACCGAGGTAACCGTACCGCTGCACGTGTTGAAAGGACCGTCGATGACCCTTACGATGTCGCCGACCTTGTAAGGAACTACGACCACCTCGTCTTCTCCGATCTCATCTACATTGTGCAGCATGCGTTTTACTTCGGCATCCTGCAATGCAGCAGGTTTTTCTTCCATGCCCTCTTTTCGTCGCTCAGTGGTCAAGAAGCCGAGTACATCTGGCGCATTTCGCAACAAATGTACGACCTCCTTTTCCATAAGAGCTTCCACGAAGACGTAGCCAGAATAGAGGACTTTCTCTTTCTTTACCCTCTTACCGTTTCGCTGTTGGACTACATACTCAACTGGCACTAACACACGAGGTACGAGATCTGAAAAATGAAGTCGAGCCACCTCATTTTCTAAATACTGACATACGCGCTTCTCGTGACCACTAATCACACGAAGCACATACCAACCCATGACGAGTTTTCCCTCTTTACCAAGACTAATTTTAGTCGGTTCAGACGAGTTCATATTTCAGGGTCAGAGATTAGTACAGCATACGATAGATCCAATCCATCACATGCTCAAACGAGAAGTCCATAAGAAAAATCACCACCGCAATCAATAGGGAAGCTATCATAACTATCATAGCGCTTGACTGGAGTTCCTTCCAAGTAGGCCAGCTGACCTTATGGATCATTTCGTCGTAGACTTCGCGAAAGTATGTCAATAATTTCATCTCAACACTCGATATGGCACGGGAGGAGCGACTCGAACGCCCGACACCTAGTTTTGGAGACTAGTGCTCTACCAACTGAGCTACACCCGTTCAAAAAGGCGGCAGAGAAAAATCTTTAGATCTTCTCTACTCGCCTTTATTTTCATTCAAAGTATCTCGGATATTATTCCAAGATTTCAGTAACCTGTCCTGCACCTACCGTACGACCACCTTCACGAATTGCGAAACGCAATCCCTTATTGATAGCTACAGGGTAGATCAACTCAACGGTAATAGTTACGTTGTCGCCAGGCATTACCATTTCGGTTCCTTCAGGAAGCGTAATTTCACCTGTTACGTCAAGTGTACGAAGATAGAACTGTGGACGGTACTTGTTGCTAAATGGCGTATGGCGTCCACCTTCTTCTTTTTTCAAAACGTACACCTCAGCCTTGAACTTCGTATGAGGCGTAATTGTCCCAGGTTTAGCCAAGACTTGTCCGCGCTTGATCTCGTCTTTGTCGATACCACGCAACAAGAGACCTACGTTATCCCCCGCTTCACCTTCATCGAGGATCTTGCGGAACATTTCAACTCCTGTACAAACGGTCTTTTTCTTTTCAGCACCGAGTCCGACAATTTCAAGTTCGTCGTTCACATGTACCACGCCCGTTTCAATACGTCCAGTAGCCACTGTACCACGTCCAGTGATCGAGAACACGTCTTCCACTGGCATCAGGAATGGTTTTTCGTTTTCACGTGGAGGAATAGGGATGTACTCATCTACGGCATCCATAAGTTCCATCACCTTTTCTACCCACTGAGGCTCACCGTTGAGAGCGCCCAGTGCTGAGCCGCGAATTACAGGAGCATTGTCTCCGTCGAAGTTGTAGAAGTTCAACTTTTCGCGGATCTCCATCTCAACCAAGTCCAACATTTCAGGATCGTTCACTTGGTCGCACTTATTCATAAATACGACGATTCGGGGAACGTTCACCTGACGGGCTAGTAGGATATGCTCGTTTGTTTGAGGCATAGGACCATCCGTAGCAGCGACCACGATGATTGCACCATCCATCTGTGCAGCCCCCGTAACCATGTTCTTCACATAGTCAGCGTGACCAGGACAGTCTACGTGAGCATAGTGGCGCTTTGCCGTTTGGTACTCCACGTGCGAAGTGTTAATCGTGATACCACGTTCCTTTTCCTCAGGCGCATTGTCGATAGAGTCGAACGAGCGCATTTCTGAGAGCCCCTTTTCAGCCAACACTTTTGTGATAGCAGCTGTAAGAGTCGTCTTACCATGATCCACGTGCCCGATCGTACCAATGTTTACGTGAGGCTTGGATCTATCAAATTTTTCTTTTGCCATTTACCTTGCCTGTTTACCTATATAACTTATCCTCTCACCACCAACCAAACCCCATAATGCACGAGCCGATGATGAGAATTGAACTCATGACCTCTTCCTTACCAAGGAAGCGCTCTGCCCCTGAGCTACATCGGCTTTTATTCGAGCGGCAGACGAGACTCGAACCCGCGACCCTCAGCTTGGAAGGCTGATGCTCTACCGACTGAGCTACTACCGCACTTTACACCTAATCGCTTGCTACCCGTCGGTAACCAAACTTTAGTGGGGAGAGCAGGATTCGAACCTACGAAGGCATCGCCAACAGATTTACAGTCTGCCCCAGTTGACCGCTTTGGTATCTCCCCAAGAAAACAACAAACAACACACCTCGAGCCGATGGAGGGATTCGAACCCACGACCTGCTGATTACAAATCAGCCGCTCTAACCAGCTGAGCTACATCGGCAGCGCTCTCTTTTCACGCTAACAACGTGCAAAGTTATACACTATTTCTTAAATAACAAAATGCACATTTGAAAAGAGAGGCAAATATTCTATTCGTTGATTTCTGCGCCTCGATTCTGGCTTCGTTTTCCGGCTCGTTTTTCGAGTTGGCGATGGAGAGCTTCTAGTGCCCCGTCTAAAGCTTCTTCAAAGGTAGGGCTCTCTTTTGAGGCGAAGAAGTCGCCTTTAGCGTTCATTCGGATCTCGACTGAGACAGAGCGAGTGGGTTCTCCGATTCCGCGGATATAGACGTCGACGGTGCTAACCGAGGCATCGAATTTGAAGAGTTTGTTGAGTTTCAGACTCATTTTCTCGCGTTGTCTGTCTGTGAGTTCTACTCCGTGTAATTCGTAACGTACTTGATCTTCCGACATCTCTATTTCTGTTTTTTATCCTCCGTTGAGGAAGATGCGTTATTGTTCGACAATCTCAATCCACGTGGATGTGCACGGACATAGCTTTCCTTGAGCAGCGCCAAGTCGGTATGCGTATAGATTTGAGTAGTAGATAAACTAGCGTGACCTAGTAGGTCTTTAATTGCCACGATGTCTGCTCCGTTTTGCAGCAAATGTGTAGCAAATGTATGACGCACTACATGAGGGCTTGCTTTGCCCTCGTGTTCTGTATAGGTACGGATATACCGATTGACGACCCAGTATACAAATGCAGCTGTCACACCCACGTTTTTATTATCCACTAAGATAGGAAAGTTTGCTTGAATTTCCAAATTGAAGAAAGAGGTGGTTTCTTTGCGATATGCTTCTAGGAGTTTAACAACCTCACGTGTAAGTGGTACCAGTCGTTCTTTCTTTCGTTTTCCGAAGACCAACATGGTGTGTTCTTTTGGATTAAAGTTCTTCCACTTAAGCTCCAAGAGTTCGCTCCGTCGTACTCCCATTGTATAAAGCATAAGGAGCAGGAGTCGGTCGCGTCTTCCTTCCCAGTCGTTGGAGAAATTTTCAAGCGCGAGGAGTTGCACCATTTCTGGTTCTGAGAGGAATTCGGGCAAATATTTAGGCGCTTTGGGGCGAGGAACAACAAGGAAAGGGTTTGTATTACAAGCTCCCACTCGTTGAAGATAGCGGTAGAACGTCCCCAAAGAGGACATCCGTCGATTTAACGTCCTTGCACTCGTGCCTGTCTTTACCATTTTGGAGAGCCACGAGCGCACGTCACCTACAGCGATAGAAGAACACGCCTCCGCAGAGACGTGTTTATAGCCAAAAGTTTCAAAAAATGTTCGGATATCGCCTCCATACGCGCGCAAAGTATGCTCGGAGCAATTTCTTTCAAATTTCAGATGATCAAGAAAGCGCTCGCACAAATCTTC
>CAUVMY010000031.1:0-9987 GCA_963552845.1 uncultured Bacteroidia bacterium | reverse complement strand
ACGAAGAGATTGCGGCACTGCTCGGTTCGGAAACCATGCCTACACTCCTACCTGGGGCAGCCTTTTTCCTAGGTATGGAAAATCCTCCAGCTCGCAAAATGATAGAAGCTGGCTTGCCTATTGCTATGGCTTCTGATTTCAATCCAGGTTCCTCTCCGTCAGGCGACATGAAGTTCGTTGTATCGTTGGGTTGCATCAAGTTGCGCCTTCTACCCGAAGAAGCTTTCAACGCAACAACTATCAATTCTGCCTACGCTATGGGCATAAGCGATACGTACGGGAGCATTGCCGTAGGAAAGGTGGCGAACTTTTACATTACGAAACCCATCCCGAGCTACGAGTTTATGCCTTACGCCTATACCACCAAGCTGGTAGACCGTGTATTCCTTGCGGGCAAGGAGTATTAGACAGACTCATTCTTTACAAAATCATCCGTTTCGATAGACAATGTCTGAGTCGCAACAGGCACTATCCGAGGTTGTGGGGACTCTTTTTGCCGAATACTCACGTAAGCGAGGTCTGGGGAAAGTAGCAGACTACATTCCCGCTCTTGGTAAAGTAGATCCGCAGCAGTTTGGCGTAGCTGTGCAAACGCTCTCGGGCGAAAAACTCAGCTTCGGAGATGCCGAAGTACGTTTTTCTATCCAAAGTATTAGCAAACTATTTGCCTTTACCATGGCTTTTGCCGAGCGCGGCGAAAAGGTATGGGAGCGTTTGGGGAAAGAGCCCTCGGGCACATCGTTTAACTCCTTATTTCAGCTAGAGGCAGAGAATGGCATCCCGCGCAATCCCTTTATCAATGCGGGTGCTATGGTGATAACCGACATGCTCATCGACGATTTTGATGACCCTATGTTCGAGTTGCTCTCTTTTCTCCACAACCTCACGGGGTGCAATACGATAGACTACGACGAGGAAGTATATCGCTCCGAACTCGCCTATGGATCGCGCAATGCGGCTCTTTGTTATCTAATGAAGAGTTTCGGGAATATTCACCATTCGGTGCGCAAAGTGCTTGACCTTTATTTTATGCAGTGCTCTATCCGCATGACGTGCACCGAACTAGCACAAGCCGTGCAGTTTTTGGCGTGTAGTGGTATCAATCCGCTGACTCGTACACAGCTCATTACGGCGAGCCAAACAAAGCGCACCAATGCATTAATGCTCACTACGGGGCTTTACAACGAAGCGGGCGATTTTGCCTTCCGTGTGGGAATTCCCGCTAAGAGTGGCGTAGGGGGAGGCATTGTGGGGCTCATACCTAGCGAACTGACTGTAGCTACGTGGTCGCCAGGGCTTAATGCATTGGGCAATTCGCAACTGGGCATTGATTTTCTCGAAGAGTTCACCACTCGCACGGGGTTATCTATTTTCTAGAATATGGCGAGCAAGGCTCACATTTTCTATCGTTTCGAAGTCTGGGCTTTTGTGGCAAGCGTGGTTCTTATTGCTCTTGCAGGGCTATTAACCTTCTTTTCCTACACAGCCTCCAATGCGATTATTGTCTTAGCCGTGCTGCTTTACATTTTGGCACGCGGGCTCGCCATCCTGATGCGCGGCGTGAAATACGAATCGAAAGCGCGCTTACTATTACTCTTTGCCCTCCTACTAGGACTCGTCTTCCTAATGATGGGCGTAAAAACGCTCTTTGCGCTCATGCTCATCATGGCGATAGATTTTCTTCTTCTCTTCAATCGGTATCGGAAAACGCGTTAATTGTCAGATTGCAAAGGGGCGCAACCCAATTAAAGTTACGCAATTTTAGTATCCATATTCGGGGGTAAAGCGACGCAAGCGCTCTGCCTCCGAACTCATCCGATCGATAGTAGCCAGAAGCTTTGCACAATCTCGGCTCAAAATCCCCTCCAATGGCAGAGAGTTCGATACATGGTTGCTACGAAATATAGTCCCCTCTAGTTCGAGCGCCCCGATAAATAGGCGTAACTCCTGTAGCACACCGTAGGTATCTAGGGGCGTGAAATTTCCCCCAAACGCTTGCTGATAGTCCGCGAGCCCGCGCGGTAGAAAAAGGGTAAGTGTTGAAAGATACTTAGGTTGAATGAGGTTCAGAAGCGACGCCGACTCCTTGGCATGCTCCTCGGAGTATTCCTTTCCGCCTAACCCCGAGATAATCATTACCGAAGTATCAATCCCCGCTGCGTGCGCCTTATTTATCCCCTCGATTATCGACGTACGTGTCTCCGATTTGCGGATAGCACCCAGCAAATAGTCCGACCCTGTTTCTACACCTACGTAGAGCAACGAGAGCCCTAACTGGCGCAGCGCTTGGAGTTCCGCGGGCGACTTGGAGGCAATATCACGAGGAAGAGCGTATGCAGAGATACGATGCAAAGCTGGGAAATAGGAATGCGCAAGTTCAAGTATCGGGCGGAGCTTGTCGTACGAAAGCACAAAAGCATCGCCATCGGCAAGAAAGAGCTTGCGAGCCTCGGGCATGTACTCCGACAGGGTACGCAGATCGTTTTCTACCTCTTGTAGAGGGACAAGCCGAAAGCGTTTCTCATGGTACATGTCGCAGAATAGACACTGATTCCACGAACAGCCCAGCGTCACCTGAACGATGGCAGAATTGGCCTCACTCGGAGGGCGGTACAAGGGTTCGTTATACAGCATATAACCGATTCGTTACGATTTGCATTACGCGGATAGTTGCGTCGCAAATTTAGATTTTCGCGATCGTGCCACAAAATTCCCGTTCGCGCGACCTCACTACTGTTAACATTGGCAGGCACACCACACAACTCAATCGTGTTTTGTGGCTTGCAAGAACGTCACCTCTTTTGCAAATCGTACAATTTCGTGAAATACGCGATAACTTCTTCGCTCTCGCTCGCCATCCTCCGTTATGCCACAAAGGAAGTAGCGATGCTTCTGCTGCTTTTCAAATATTTCAAACAATGTACGGGCAAACTTTGCAGCTCGCTCAGCCGACCAACTTGTGAACGTACAAGAGCAATGCAGCACTACTACCGAAGCAGGAGTCTGTTCTAGGAGGGAAGCTAGGCATTCTTCGTCGCTTTCAAAACGGACAGAAGCTACGTCGGTATTCGTCTCATGGAAAAGCTGTACACCTAATGTTGCTAGTGCTTGCGGTACGTCTATACCACAATAGCTTATCCTCTTTTGCACGGCATAAAGCTGACGAAAAAGACCAAGAGCCCCTGCTATACTGTTGCCTATCTCTATAAAGAGGATTGGTTGCGCCTCTAAATCCTGAGCTAAAAGTGCATTGCGCAAAGGAGCATGTAACTGCACACTTTGCTCGTAGTACGACGGCAGATAGTGATCAGCCCAAAGTAGTGCCTGTTCAGAGGGCGTCAGCTGTGTAACCAAACTCTCACCCATCACCAATTCTATGTCGTGCTCGAGGCGCGAACGACCGTAACAAAGCAAATTGTCAATAAAATCCTCTCCCAACGAATTCAGCGCCTTACCCATTCGCTCGGGATTAGGACGCTGTAACTCCTCGAGTATCAAACGTTCGTAGGCTAGAAAGAGTTGCGCATCAAACGGATAGTGCCATTTTTTTGCAGTACGTGGCGGAGGAGCTGTATACGTCCATTCATCCGACACAAATGCTTTAGATTCTACTTCAAGAAATGCGCCTACTGTTTTACAATAGCGTATCAGTTTGTAAAAGGTATAGTCCTCACTTAACAAAGCCGCATTGCCCACTAAAAGCAAATGTTCGCGCGCACGCGTCATCGCCACATTCAGCTTTCTGTCTATGAGCGAGCCCGTTTCCCACGTACTGCTGCTTGCCAAAAAATTAAGTTGAAAGGGGGTTTGCGCCGTAAACCCATATATAATCACCTTGCGCTCGCTGCCCTGATAACGCTCTACGGTATCTATGGCAATCAAGTCAGCATCCTTTATTTCACGCAATCGTATTGCAGCCCGAACTGCGGCAATTTGCATCCGATACGGCACTATGATACCTAACTCTTCTTTTACATTAAATTTAATACCGCGCTGCGCGTAATAAGCCATGAAATCCTCTACAAGCCGCGCAATGAGTTCCGCCTCGCTGCGGTTCACATTTTCGTTGTTTGCGCTATTACCTTCCTCCGATGCATAGCTAAGAAACAAGAGACACCGCGAAGCTAGGAACTGTAAATGGCTATCCGTCGTCTCTGGCAATGCAACCAGTCGCTCCGTCTGATGCGGAAGCCCTCTTGTAATGAGCCGCCCTTGGTAAAAATTGTAATTGGCAAAGGCAGCAATAGCCTCATGCATGCGCGCCTGTTTGGTGAGAAAGTGCGTTACCGACGCATCATTGCGATAGGCAAGATAAAAACGCTCAAAGAAAGAATTCTTGCAATTGGTAAGACCTACGGCTCTTAATGCCTCGTCTTCAATAGTTGCTAATTCATCCGACTGCTGGGCAATGGCGGGGAGTTGCTTATGGTCGCCTATCAGCACAAAACGCCCTATAGATTGGCGTCCCTCTGTCTCATGAGCACAAAACAAGGGGAGTAGTTGCGGTTCTAGTAGCTGCGAGGCTTCGTCTATTATGGCGAGCGAAAATTTCTTTATAGTCAGCAACTGCAGTTGTGCGGCAAGCAAGGTACAGTTCCCACAAAAAACACGAGTTGTTTCCAGAACCTCTCGTATCTCTACCACACTCCTACAGTTCTTTACCCTCTCCTCTAGCAAGTAGGGATGGTATTCTGGAGCAGCCGAAAGCCGCGTCCCGAGATGAATAAAATCGATACCATCGGCGACGAGCTTACTACAGATCTCGTTTACAGCACGATTCGTAAATGCCGAGAGCAGTACATTCGCTTCGGGGGTGAGCAGCTCCTCTCGCAAAATATTCATCAACACGTAGGAGGTTTTCCCCGTGCCAGGAGGTCCTAATATGAGAAACAGATCCCGCGCCTGTTTTGCGTGGAGCACTAGCTGCTGGTGTTCGCCATAGTCGCCCAATAGCGTCATGGATTTGTCTACCACTGGGTGGCGCTGCAAAAGAAGCAGGTTCTGCCGCTCTGCATTGCAACGGAGAAAGGAATATAAACCTTGGAATTGTGCCGTGTACGACGATTCGTTTATATCGCTCTCTATCACCCACCGATACAATCCGTTCGGAGTTTCAAAGGCAAGCAAGCTAGACTGACTGTGGTTTAGGAGTACCACAACAGAGGTGTCGGTAAGCTCCGTAATTTTCCCCTTAAAAATGATACTCCTACGCACATCGGGCATCGCCTCAGGCGCACAAGGATAGACCACCACAATATCGCCCACTCGGAAATTACTACTGGTAGTCAATGCATTGTCAGTAGAAGCACGCAACTCAAGCCTGCGATATTTCCCCTCAGCATCGGGAATGAGAATAAGGTCAAGGTCGCACAGAATGCTCCCTTTTTGCCGCCGTTCTTCGTAGGTATTGAGCCATTTACTTGCAAACCCAAAACTCATATTCTGAGCATTGCCTATTTTAGCCAGCGCCTGCTCCTGTTGTACGCTTTGCGCAAAGCGCATAAAGTAGCTTAGTGCGAGGTTATTTTGCGTGTGGAACGGAGCTAAGAAATCGCGTAATTGGGGTTCGGTGTACTGTGTCCAGAGCGTACCCTGCTTGCCAGAAGTATTGAAAAGACTAGGTGTAAGCTCGGTTAACACCTTAAAGCCCTGTTTACGAAACTGCTCCTCGTTCCATACGATCTCATTGCGAAGTTCAATGGCTCGATACAGGAGTTCGGGGGCACGCCCCACGCTCATTAACGGTTCTGGGTATTTAGAATAGAGGAGGTAGGTTTCCATCCGGTTGCTGGGCACACGAAAAGCATAGTGCAACACAGCCTGATAGAGCAATATTTGTACGTAGTGCGCATCGAGCAGCCCGCGAGGTTTAGCATCTTCTTCCCTATAAAAGCTTGCCTTCCCCGATTTTTGCTCAATCAGGAGGTTGTAATCGCGTTGCAGCAAGTCCATACGCCCGTCAATCCCCAATAACTGACCAAAAAAGGAAGGTTCGAGCAGCAGTTCCTCGCGCTTATACAAGGGAGAATTTTGTACGAGCGTTCTATTGATTGTCTCCTCGATATAGACTGATTGACGTCGCGCTTCGCGTTCCACTGCCTCAATATCCATGGCAGGGGAGATACTAACTAGAGCGTGCCGACGAATGTGGGAGAGTATTACTTCTTCTATATCGAAATGCTTGTGATGGACATGCAGATCGAGGAGTTCGCCTGCCAAATTCCCGAGTTCAATCTGCCAACTTACAGGGTGTGGCTGAAATTTCCCCACCAAATAGCTGTAGGCACTTACTCCCTCGGGGCGGAAACAAGCGGCAATACTCGATATGTTGATTAGATAGTCTGGCTCATAGATAAGTAACTCGGGATAGAGATTCTCTATACTCCCGTGCGGACGAATAACATGTATCTGACTCCCCGCATGTAAATACTTTGTAAACTCCCCCAAGCGCCCAAGTGTTCCTAACGCTTGTTCGTGGATGTTGATCCGAACAGGTGCGTCGGTTACTACATCCGTACCATAGATATACTGTTCATCGAAGTGCGAGACGTCTACGCGCAACACCGAGTCCAAAACAGGAGCAAGTGGCTCTATATTCACCTCTTTGGGCAATAGCACCTTGAGTGAAGCGGGGATTACGCTACCTGGGTAGAGATAGTACAACAGGAGAGCTACTGCATAAAGATCGAACACAAGCGTACGTTCGTTGAGCTGGGACGAGTCGCCGCCAACACGCTGCAAACGTATACGTGTGGTATGTAGCAGCTTCGCCGCCTTGAACGAGACCTTGTACTCGGTAATGAGGTATTTGAGTTGCGGATAAGCACCTGGGAACGAGATCTTTTTCCCTTCTAATTTCTCATTTAATGCTCGGCGGAAGATATGTGCGAGGGTTTCGTACTTTCCTTCAAAAGCATCGTTTTCAAACGAATTAGCCAATTGTTGAAAAAACTCATTGCCGAGTGTGGAATACATAACCTTATGGAACGAAAAGCAAATTACAGATCACTAGTTTGAGTATTGGTATAGAAAAAATCCCAGTTGCAACTCTCTTTTACGACGTTTGACTCTTTATTGCCTATGCCTATTGGTCTTGCTACAGCAGCTACCCAAGGAAAGCTTCTAGCTGTTCTAGGTGCTCATCGGGTGTAGCCCAGCTTGTGGCAAAACGAGTTAGGAACGTAGGGTCGGGACGTTCTTCCCAGACTTCAAACGCAACATTCTCTTTCAGAAGAATTATTTGTTCTTGGCTGAGGATAGGGAATTGCTGATTGGTAGGCGAATCGTTGAAAAATGGGATACCCTTTGCGGCAAATATTTCTCGTAGACGCATGGCACGTTTTACAGCCCCCTCGCTGATACGGAAATAAAGGTTGTCCGTAAAAAGCGTATCAAACTGAATGCCTAGTAAACGCCCTTTAGCAAGTAGAGCGCCATGCTGTTTCACAATGCTAAAGAAATTTTTCGGGGCATTACCGCGAGGAAAGACTACTGCCTCGCCGCACAACGCGCCTACCTTTGTGCCTCCAATAGAGAACACATCGCACAATTGCGCCAGTTCCACAAATGTGAGATCGTGCGCTGCTGCCAGCCCATAACCTAAGCGAGCGCCGTCAATAAAGAGAGGTAAGCCATACTTTCTACACTGGGCATAGAGGGCCGTTAGTTCCTGCTTGCTATAAATCGTTCCCCATTCTGTTGGGTAGGATATATAGACCATACCAGGTTGCGCAACGTGCTGCCACGTAGGATCAGCGTAGAAGCGCATGAGGTAGTCGGCCAACGTTTCCGCCATCAACTTGCCATCTTGTGCGGGGAGTGTAATCACCTTATGTCCACAGAACTCAATAGCTCCCGCTTCGTGTACTGCTATGTGCCCCGAATCAACGCTAATTGCCCCCGCATAGTGCGGAAGCATGGCGTCTATCACGGTTGCATTTGTTTGTGTACCACCTACCAAAAAATAAACCTCCGCACTGGGGCATTGTATGGCAAGGCGTATCTTTTCTTTTACCAATGTGCAGTAGGGGTCTTCCCCATAGCCTGCCATTTGTTCATAGTTCGTTTCCGAGAGCCTACGCAAGATCTCGGGATGCGCCCCTTCGCAATAGTCGCACGTAAAATGTATCATTTTCTCCCTCCGCTATGTAAATGTACAACATTTGAACTTTTGAAGATTGCGGACGGACTCTGTCTCTACAGAGAATATTGATTATCGGCTTTAAGCATAGCTTCTGTAGTGCAAAGCCATTTTCGAGATGCAATACGCCGCGTCTTAGGGAATACAGCTAACCACTGAGCATAGACACAGAACAACAACTTTTCACACTTAGGAGAAAAGCGTTAGCAATTGTATCAATTGCAATATGTTTGGGAGTTTTGTGACTCTCCAAAGAACAACAAACGAAGTGTAGAATTCAGCTCCTACCACCTACGAGTTAACTACGCAGTATGGTCAGACTATTGCCTTCTATTTTTAGGATACGAGAACTTTGCTGTGCACGAGCCGTATCGTAAACCTCAGGAGCTATCCAGTCTACACGCACCTTGATGGCGGCATCTATCGCTGCAAAATTCGTTGCAGTAGGTTGCCCCGATATATTAGCCGATGTTGAAACAATCGGTGCATCTAATACGCTAATCATAGCGCAACACAGAGTATGCTTTACCAAACGAATTCCGAGACTTCCATCAGGAGCTGACAAATTTTCTGCCAGTCCCGTCACCGCAGGGTAAATTATCGTTGTTGGGCGAGATGCCGTTTGTAGCGCCGACAATACAAAAGCAGGCAGTTCGCCTACCAACGCTTTCAAACGCTCTATACTCTCTACCAATACCAACATACTCATTGTGTGTGAGCGTTCTTTTATTTCATAGAGTTTCGCTATTGCACCAACATTTCGTGCGTCACACCCTAGCCCCCAAACTGTATCGGTAGGGTAAAGAATTGTCCCCCCCCTTTGCATAACGGAGACAGCTGCACTCGCAACACTTCGCACATCGTTCATATTCTATAATAATCTTGTTTCTTACGGTAACAAAAAACTCCTCCCGCCCGTAAGCAAGAGGAGTTTATCTTATTTACAGTTTCTCTGACCCTCGGTCTAGAAGTGGAACATGATATAGAAGTTCCCGAAACCAGTACCAGCAAGACCTGCCTTACCAGTAGAACCACCCAAGTCCTTCTTACCAGCATTCGTACCAAAGTGGAAGAAATTGCTGTCTGGAGCAGATTCATCTTCCTTAGTGATACGCTCTGCGCCCAACATCGTTTCTTTGATCGTCTTACTGCGTGTCGTAATAGAACCCTGAAGCACAAGACCTACTTCAAAACCTACGCAAACGTTAGAAATGAAATAGTATTCAGCCCCCGTGAAACCAATAAGCCCCAAAGAATGCTTACCGCCACCATAGTTATTCAATGTACGCTCAGCAGCAGGATTTGCAGCACCCGCAGTATAGTCCCATGTCGTAGGAGATGAATTGAAACTATTCATCTTGTTACCATAGTAGTAGTTGGTTAGTGACTTCTCATAACGATAAAAAACATCGCCACCGAAGAAGCCACGCAACGGACCTCTACCACGGAACATCTGGTAACCAGCTGCTACACGCCAATCGTTCTTCCATTCTACCTTCTTATCCTCTACTTTGTCGTTTGAAAGAGGATTCAAGGTTTTTGCTGCATCATCCTGTATAAACTTTGTAGTTACAGTTTTGTTGTCGCTTGGATTGAAGCGCAAATGTAGACGAACTGCAGAGTTGTCTGTCAAGAAATAACGACCATGGATCGTATAATCGCTTTTATCCCAACGGCTTGCAGAAGCGTTGTCGGTGTTGCCGTTGAACATATTGCCCACAAAGTCCAAGATTGGGCTTGCTTCAATACCAACGGCAAACGAGCCAGCAGAAGGATATTCTAAAGTTCTTGTCCCATCCTGAGCCACAGCCGCACTAACGGCAAATGCGCAAGCAGACAAGAGTAAT
>CAUVMY010000030.1:0-10093 GCA_963552845.1 uncultured Bacteroidia bacterium | reverse complement strand
GGGCATAATTGGTGCGCAGAATATGGGGACGTATACGCAGATGCAATTTGCCGATTCTATGGGTAATGGAGGGCAGGCAGGTCCTGCTTCAGATATGGCGCAGAGTATGATGGGTATGGGAATGGGAATGGCTATGGCTGGACAGATGGCAAACGCTTTCAACCCACAACAGCAGATGCAGGGGATGCCACAACAACAGATGGCAGGTGCGATGCCTCCTCCAATGCCTGGAGCTATGCCGCCCCCGATGCCAGGCGCTGCGCCTGCGATTGCAGCACACGTTGTAATAAACGGAGCGCAACAAGGTCCGTTCAATTGGCAACAACTTCAGCAAATGGTACAGATGGGGCAGTTTACACCAGCTTCTATGGTCTGGATGGTTGGTATGCCTCAGTGGGCTGCTGCTAGCACAGTTCCCACACTTGCAGCGCTTTTCCAACAAACGCCTCCCCCACAGCAAACACCGCCACCAGTACAGTAGTTGCTGTAGTAGTTGGACTCGCAGAATATCTTTTGTGTAGCGTTAATGTCTATTTTTTTACCGAGCGTCATAACTCTTAACTTAGTTCTTCTCGTTGCGTGATGGCAGAGCAAAATGATAAACTTCAATTTCAATGCCCGTCGTGTGGCGGTCAGATGCAGTATTCTCCAGAGGCAGGAAACTTGAAATGTCTCTATTGCGAAGCTGAGCTGGAGATCCCGCATATTGATGGGGCTATTGTTGAGAACGACTACGAAGAGTGGCTCGAGCGCGAGACGCGTGCACCTTTCTTTACCAAGGGTGCGCAAACTGCACCTGCGGCAACAGATGATGTGCAGAGTGGAGAAGCTACCAACGTGCTCGAGGTAACTTGTAAGCAATGCGGAGCTACTACTACATTTGATCCGCACATACAGGCGCAACGTTGCCCGTTTTGCGATACACCGCTAGAGAATAATGAAGCACACCTCGCACAGTTTTGGGAACCCAACTACGTTATCCCTTTTCAGTTTTCGCAAAAGGAGTGTAGCGAGGTTTTCAAGAAATGGATGAAGGGCAAGTGGTTTGCCCCAAATGCCGCAAGAAGAACCGAGATTAACAATAATCGTTTTAAGGGTACTTATCTCCCCTATTGGACATACGATGCGCAGATGACTGCCGAATATACAGGGCAGCGAGGAGAGGACGAAACGGATTACGATAGCGATGGTAATTCGCACACAACCACGCGTTGGTATTCGGTTGCGGGAACGGTTGCCTACTTTTTTGACGATGTCTTAGTGCCTGCTGTGGAAAGTATAGATCGCAAAATCTTGACTGAGGTAAGAGATTGGAAGGTGGAAGAGTATAAGACTTACAACCCTGCCTATTTTGCGGGTTTTGTAACGCAGATCTATACTGTCGACTTTATAAAAGGCTTCGAGTATGCTCAAGGGTTAATTCAGGAAAAAACCGAGGAATTGGTGAAGGAAGACATAGGAGGAGACCGTCAGCGAATTGATACGTTAGATATTACACTAGACGATAAGAAGTTTAAACTTTTGGTACTTCCTTTCTGGATTGCTTCTTACCGCTACAAAGAGAAAATCTATCAAGTGGTCATCAATGGTCGGACGGGCAAAGTTTATGGGAAGTCGCCTATCAGTGCGCTAAAGGTCATTTTGACTATTCTGATAGCAATTGCCATATATTTCGCGGCTGATTACTTGTTTGATCTATTGTCAGAATAGATTGTGGTGGGGGATAGTAAAATGTTTTTTTTTGTTACCCCTGTAGGGCGCTTTAAAACTGGATTTTTAGTAACGTACTAATTTTTTTAGAGATGATGAAGAAAATACAAACACTGAGCGGAGTACTAGCACTGGCAGTGCTCTTGCTTTTCCCGCTGACCACGTGGGCGCAGACCTTTGGCGGCGGCTCGGGGACAGAACCTGACCCCTACATTATTAAAACGAAAGAGCATTTTAATGAACTCGTAACGTCGGTACAAGGCGGCAACGATTATGCTGGAAAATATTTCTTGCAAGCTGCCAATATTGACTTGGGGGGCGCTACCATTAAGCCATTCGAATTAAATGCAATGTATTTGGGTGGTTACTATACGCTTGGGAACTTCAAACTCGAGATTCCTGAAGATGTAACGGAGGTTGTCTTATTCAATATGCTTGGGAGTGTTACGCTAGATAAGATTACTGTGATACAACCCAAAGACGAAGAGAAAAAGGATAAGAAGTTGGAAAATTTGACAAAGTTCCGTTTTGCATTCTTTGCTAGTAGTGTAGCTTTCCGCAATGTAAACGCAGAGCTCGATTTTGGTTCTCGAAAAACAGCACTATTGAATTTCCTGTTTTCTGAAAACACGGGTAATGCGGTTTTTGAAAACTGCAAGATCTCTGCAAAAGTGGAATTTGCAGAGACGCTTGGAGGTGACGTTGTGGTACAGTTTGCAGGGCCTATCGACGCTTTTGCTTTGCTAAATGGAGACCTAGACGTGGAGGTTGTAAAAGGCGCAGACTTTACGGGTAATGTGAATTTGTCTGCTTCGTTAGTAGGCGCAGTGTATGATGCAGTATTAGTTGGTAAACGTGCTGTAAATGTTACAGGAACTGGTGCGGGGACAGTAGTCCAAACGGGGAGTGATGCTGCTGTTACTACAGTCAATCACTGGCTTTTATATGCTAAGGAAGCCTATAGTGATGTGAATAAAGTTTGTGCAGATGCAGGAACGCAAGCTAGTTGTTTTGGACTTACTGATGCAAACCTTAAGATGGATGTAGCAACCGCCAGAACTACGAAGGTTAATAGTAGTATCCTGATCTATGAACCTTACCCTGAGATGCCCCGCTTTCTAAAAGGTCAGTACCCTGCGCCGCGGTGGTATCGCGAAGCAGCTCGTTATCAGCGCGCATTGCCATTAATGCTGAAAAATACACCAGACACTCCATTTGAGATTGAGACCCCTGCCGACTTTATCATTGCGGCTGAATATATGGAAGAATTACAATTCGTAAAACAGACCGCCAATATCGATTTTGCAGCTTACGGAGAGTCTATTATGTATCCTCAAGTGCCAGCGGGGAAAACACTTGAATACGATGGCGGCGGTTACAAGATCTCGGGCTTCGGGTATAACCTCACCAAAGAGTCGGCTCTTTCCGCATTTGCGTTGTTCACAGATGGTAAGATCCGTAACGTTGTACTTGAGGGTGCAAAAGTCGTTGTGGCACTAGAGAATGCAACAAAGGGTAACTACGCATGTCTTGCTCTCGCGCCCGATGAGCTATCGAACTGTACGCTGAATAATTGCGCACTGACTATAAACAATACAGGTTCATCCAACGATGTAAATGCTGCACTACTAGCTGTTAGCATGGCGGAGAAGGGCGGTGAAAAATGCACAGATGTCGCAATCAACAATTCCAAACTAACCCTGAATGGCAATGACCTCTATGGGAACTTCGCGGCTGGTTTTGCTTCCCTAAAAGCGCAGGAAGTGCGTGGTTTGATTGCAGACGGCATCTCCATTAGTTTTAACGGCGAAGCTGAAGCCAATAATATTTGTCTAGGAGGTTTGGTTGCTCTTAGCGAAACGGCAAAAATTGCTAAGTGTGGTGTGAGTGGAACTATTAAAACGGCAAAGAAAGCTTCGCAGATGGCTGTAGGTGGCTTTGTTGGATCGATATCAGATGAAAGCAAGATAGAGAAGTGCTACGCGAAAGTTAACTTAGATACTGACAAGGTCTCTTGCTCAGGTGGCTTTGCGGGTGAATCCACAGTTGCCAGCTATACAATTTCTGATAGCTATGTAAATACGCAGACGTTTAAGAATGCAGGAGGCGATATAGCTGGTTTCATGGGTAAAACAGAAGTGGACAAAACTCGGACAGCTTTCGAGAATTGCTATACCCGTATCGCAAATTGGAAGGCTACACCTGGTGTTTCGTCTATACGCCCATTTGCCACTTATCCTGCTGGGGTTACAGATCCAAGTGACTTGAATGATTTCTTGAAGAACTGCTATTTCAATATTGTTAGTGGTTATCCAGATGAGGATGCCTATAAAGCAATTACAGCAAAGAAGCATACCAATATGAGCACTCCATCTGCTTTCACAGATTGGGATTTCGATGATACGTGGATGATCGCTGGCGAAGCTCCTATTTTGCAGTGGGAGCCTCTCGTACCTTGGAAACCAGAAGGCGATGGAAGCGAAAAGAATCCGTACCTCATTGCAACGCTCAACAACCTGCGTTGGGTGAGTGAAAATACTGATATCTGGGAAGAGGGCTTATACTACAAGCAAATAGCCGATATCGATGCAACCGAGTCGAAGACTTGGAACAAGAAGGATGACAAATTCCAGGGTTTCCGCCCAATAGGTAGTAATGCCCACGAATTCTCAGGACAGTATGATGGCGGCAACAAAATAATTAAGAACCTATTCATTGGGTTTGATAAAGAAGAGGTTGGCTTCTTTGGCTATGTTGGTAATGGACCTACTGACGTAGTGTTGAGTAAGATCCGTATCGAGAATTTGAAGATAGAGGTGGGTGATATGGCACAAGAAGTAGGAGGTTTAGTAGGGGTCATAGCTGCTTCTAATGCAAAGATTATGGAATGTCATGTATCTATAGATTCTATTGTAGCTGGAACTGGAGCTCAAAACGTAGGAGGTTTTGTCGGTTATGCTGACAATACGTCAACATTCCAGATCGCTTCTGCTACTGCGGCTCATGCAAAGAGTGCGATAGTTGCAAAAGCAGGTACTGTCGGTGGTTTTGCAGGAGGCATGGACTCTGATAATGGCACTATGCAAAAGTTGTGCACGAACCTTAATGTGGTAGAAGCTGAAGGGGGTAGTGTAAATACAATGGGAGGCTTTGTGGGATATATTAACGGTGGTGCCGCTACGGTGCTCCAGAATGCTTACAGTTTGGGCAATGTAAACTTCCGTTTTGCAGGTACCATTGGTGCTTTTGTAGGTAAAGTTGATGGAATTACGAAAATACAAACAACCTACACAGCTGGTAAAGTGCAAGATATTAATGGTACAGAGCCTGTATTGAAACTGGATGCTGGTTTTGGAGGAGTCCTCTCAGGTGGAACGCTTAGTCAAAACTACTACCAGAAGAAGCAGGGCGATAAGGAGATAACGAGTCCTAGTTTCGATGGTGCGGGTAAGTGTACTGCACTAGACAAGGCTAAGTTGCAAAGTGGCAACGCGGCTGACATGCCTGGCTTCAGCACAGTAGACTGGAAGTTTGAAGCAGGTAAGTACCCAGAACTTTTGGGTATGGAACCTCCAAAGATGGGGACGGTTACTGTAAACAAGACAGGGGCAGAGAATGGTACTATTTCGGTAACTGTAGGTGGTACTGAAGTTACAAGTGGTAACTCTTATACCGTAGGTACGGTTGTTAAGATTATGGCAAAGGCGAACGATGCTGAAAAGTTTGAAGCACGTGTGTCGGCGAACGGAACGGCGTTAACACTCTCGGGTGATGAGTGTACCTATACGGTCGTAGAAGGTAACAATACCATCAATGTATCGATAGTTGCTAAGGGCTCACCAGAGCCAGGTGCTGTATCAGATGCAGTATTTGCAGGAGTGGTAGTTGCTCCGAATCCGTTTGGTACGGAGTTGCGTATCTTGAACAACGAAGCGGTAGAAGGTCGTTATGAACTTCTCACTATCCAAGGAATGGTGGTACGTGCTGGTGTTCTTGAGCCGAGTACAATGGTAGAAACTTCCGACCTTGCTTCGGGTATCTACTTCGTACGCTTCTTAGCTACGAATGGTGCTTCGAAGGTTGTAAAGGTTGTGAAGCAATAAGTAGTAGTGTGGTGCTCTAAGAGCACGTGCTATGAGATAAACGAGGCAGGCAGCGTTATGCTGTCTGCCTCGTTTGTTTAGCTGTAAATAAAAAAGCAGCGATGGGGCTTTGGGTGAGCCAGAAGAAGATGCGTGCATCCAGACAGGCGAATTTTTCGTTTCGTGCACAGTTTCTTGTGTTCACGAGCCTTTTGGGATTTCCCATTTTGTGAGATTAGCACAAAAACACTACTTTCACATATTGAACTGTGTGCGGGTGGTGTATTTTTATTTGCAAAGTAACTCCCGCGCTCTTTGCAGAGCAACTCCACTAAAATAGTAATTGATTGATAATCAGTAGCTCCTTATTTGCAAAGTAAATCCAAACCTTTTTGCAAAGTAAATCCGACGAAGGGGGAGAAGTGCCAACGGCGTATCTTATAGCAAAGACAGAGAGACGAAGTATAATGGTGCTTCGCACTCATAAGGTTAGCAAGCTTCTACACAATGCGTGCAAGGTTTGTCTATTCGCTCTGCTAAATCACGACGTTAAAAAAATTGTCTCACCTGTTGGTTTTGGCATGTGTATTGCGCGGAGGAGAGAGCTGTAATTGCACTTTGAGCGCTCAGTGCCAATTTTAGGCGTTTTGTTAAGAACGAATAGGGCGGGCAGCGTTATGCTGTCTGCCTTTTTATTGGCTGTATGTTGTGCAAAATGTAGGCGTAAAGTGGCTATGCCCCTTTTGGAGGAGGACTCTATTACGGGCAAATTGCGTAGCTCAGCGTGGCAATGAGATTATTGCGTCACCAGTGCTTTTTATCTTGAGGACTAATGCTTTTCCTCAATACATTCTCCCCATGCAGGGCAGAGATAGCACCGCTTGAGGGCGCAGTAGCTCTTTTCAAGCTCTAGTAAGGCTTGGCTTTCGGCAGCATTGGTACAAGTAGTACCCATCGCCACAAAATCGCGTATTATGGCATTGTCGTCGGGGGGAGCGACCTCGTACATTTGCAATGTTTGAGCCAAAAGCTCCTCTTCTCCTTGCGAGTGTGCGTAGGCAAAACGGAACGGTAATGCACTGTTTAGCAATACTGTCTGTACGCCGCTTTGCCCGAGTACCTTTCTCTGTGTTGTCTTGGAAGGCTGCGAAAAGCGATAATGTGTATCCCAGTAGGGGGCGGCGCTGATCTGAAAAATTGAGACCAGTTCGGCGTAGTCTTTCGCCTCTAGCACGTGCGATAGTAGTTGTTTGCCGTGTTGGAGTAGCGATGCCAATTGCGAGATACGGATGGAGGGGAAACTTGAGGGACGCAGACGGAAGAATTTCCAACCGAGTGATGAGGGATACGATAGCTTGTATTTCGCCGCATGATAGGCATATTCGGCACGCAATTCCAGTGTATAATCGTCAGGGATTTCTACTTGTTCTAAGAGTCCAGATTGACCCTGTAAAATTGCTTCCAATGCTTGTCGGGAGTCCGATACCTTATAGAGCTCTTTTAACGGCGTATGGGCAGCCAAACGTTCCATTGGGTCGCTATTTATTTTTTGTCCCAGACTCCGCGCAATCGATAGGTAGAAAGCTTCTTACCAATATAGCGCGCACATAATGCGTTCGTTTTGTATAAGTTTTGTACGAGCTTCTAGGCGCTCTACAAGCAGCCGAGCTAACCAGCAGGCTCGGTCTATAGCTGGAAGTTTTGCTAAACGATGTCCGCAGGGCGGTTTGGTAAGCGATGTACTCAGTGCCTCCTGATGTTGTTGGTAGAGGGTTAAGTGCGGAAATACCACCGTTGTAAGCTTACGTCCTTGGCTTGTATTGGCATCTGCATCGTGCTCGGCCACAACGTGCAAAATTACAGCATTGTAGGCGGGGTCTGTGTCATGTCCGTGTAAATGCCAGTCGCTTGCGTGCTGGTGTATCTCTACATCGCCTCCCCAGCGTATGCCATCAATTACGATTTGTGCGTTCAGGAAGTCTGGTCCTGCGTCGTGATTGTAACGTCCTTGTGAAAGAACTTCTACTGTATTGCCCTCTGTCGTTGTCAGAGTCTCATGCAAGTAGGGGAGTTGTGCCCACAATGCGTGGAGAAATTCTTCTCCTTCCATCGCCACATCCGTTAGTCGGGCTACTTGAGTTTATCGAATTGGTAGCCTATCATGAGTTCGTGCGAGCCGCCAGTGTATGCGCGTAGACGCGTGTAACTAAAGTCGAAGCTGTAGCCGAAGAGTATCCGATTGTCGTGACGATACCCGATCATGAAGCTCACGGCATCCAGATGTCGGTACGAAATACCCGCCCATACGCGCGTTAAGTACGTAGCCTTTACATTGAGATCGAACTGAAAGGGCGATGGTGGCGACCATTTTACGATAACAGAAGGCTCTAGGTCGAAATTCTCGCTCAGGTAAATTAGGTAACCACCGTGAGCATAAAAGCTACGCCGTAGGGCATTCTCGCGGACGGGGTGTCCGTATAAAGTGAGTGTATTCCCTATAAGCTGTTGGCACGCAGCTCCAACATAATAATGTGATGCATACATATAAACGCCCACTGCTGCATCGGGCACGACACTCGTTTTCGACTGGAAAGTAAGGAGTGCACGGTCGGTGGCATAGTTCGTATTATCGCCTAGGTCAAATTTCGATGCATCCACGCGGAACGCCATGAAACCAACAGACAAACCCGCCGAGATCCGAATTTCATCAGTCAAGGCAATATTGTAGGCATAAGACCCTAGCAACCCTGTGCGTGATGTGGGACCTGTGATATCATTGTAGAATAGTGCACCGAAGCCCATCGGGTTTTTGGTTAGAGGTCCGTAGACGCTTACCACATTGGTGATGGGAGCATCGCTCATACCAATCCACTGAAAGCGGTGGTTCGTTCGTGCCTGAAAATAGTTGTGTGTGCCCACTACTGCAGGGTTTACCGTATAGTTGTTCAGCATGAACTGGGTCAACTGGTACATTTGCTGACCTGCAACCTTAGAGCACAAAAGAAGTAGAGACCCCAGAACGAGGAATCTCGGAATGAGAGTGAGAGTGCGTCGATTGATACGCGTGTTCATCCTCTAACGCACAATAGTTACAGAGCCAGAGATCGGTTTCCATTTCTTTCCTCCCCCAGGCGCATTGAAACGGATCACGTAATAGTACGTACCTACGGGGAGTGGTTCTTCAGTCCCCTTTACGTTGCCATCCCAACCTTGTCCGAGTCCCGCTCCTTTGGCATACCAAACGCTTACACCTGCGCGAGTAAAGACTTCGACCTCAATGTTCGGGAGTAGGTCTTGTAGATGAGAGTAGAGGTTTGTATTCGTCGGATCGCCGTTGTACAACCAGCGGTCGTTGACACCGTCGCCATTTGGGGTAAAGACGTTCGGAATTCGTAGGCGGTCTATAAGACGGATGTAAATATCTTGTTCGCTATAGCACGTTTGGTTGATGTCGGCGCGTGTCACGGCAACGCGTGCAGTAGTACGCAGAAAGTCGTAGGTGTACCCATCCTTTGAGACTGTACGGATTTCGTAGCTTGGGTTCTGGAACACATCTGTCGGGAGTTGTAGGTCGTATAGAAAAGCTTTGCCCGTGCGCGAGGGTGTAAAGATGCCAGAGGGTAGGATCTCAATTCCCAAGCGTTGCCCCTTGCCGCCTGTTATCTGAAAACCGACTTCGGTCTGTGTACCTTCTAGTATGCCCAGTGCGATACTATCGTAGTAATAGAGCTTCTCGTTGGGTTGCCCTATGTTGTAGCTACGTTTGTGATCTATCACTTTGCCATTGTAAAGTACGCCTGCATGGCTCACATTAGGGTCGTAAGCAATAGACACAGGTGGGATTACCTGAATTTCTTTACTATCTGAGACTTGGCAACCAGATGTACTTTTCCCAAAAACCGTTATCGACGAACGGTCATAAATGTGGGATTCTACACGAAACAAACGCTTCCCTTGATCTTTAACAAGTACACGCCCCCGCACTTCTTTGTCGCCATCGAGATTATGATATACCGAGAACTCATATTTCGGGGAAGCTGGATCACTTGGATTACTGTTTTTCAACAGCGAGGCACGTGTTAGCGCGAGATTAAATTCGAGTTCGTGTCCGTAACACACCACGGGAGGGATATTAAGCAGTTCGAGTTTCGGTTGGTTAGCCTCATCGTACGGCATTTCGAAGGTAAAATTCGTATTACATCCCCCTTGTTGAATGAGTATTGTGTACTCTCCATGTGGCAGGTTGTAAGGTGTTGTAGATCCCACATTTACCAATTCCCCCTCTAATTCCTTCACCTGCG
>CAUVMY010000029.1:0-10240 GCA_963552845.1 uncultured Bacteroidia bacterium | reverse complement strand
TACCCCTAATGGCGCGCAACACGTTCAGGGCGCTCAGAACTCATAGATATGGACTTTGCCATCGGACTCCGAAAATTTGAGATGGAGGAATACCCACCGAAACTAATGCTTATTGATAGTGCAGGACGGGGGCTTCCGCTAAAACGACCATGGCAGTATAGTATAGAGACAACGCCCGCTACAACGCAATACGCCGATTGGCAATTCTCCGTACTCGAGCACCTACCTTTCGGAGCACCCGTAGTCTCAAAGGACTCGATACATTTTGTGCAATACGGAACAAAAGGTGCCGCGCACGGTGTGAAAGTACACGCCCGAAACCTGAAAACGGGAAAAGAATGCGAAGGTTGGATAACGGCAGGGAGCTATCTGATACCCCACCGAGGCCTTGAGCTCGATTCGGCTACAACGCTCGTTATGCCGCAACTTGAGGCTAAACAATATCGTTCAGAGGTATTTGTTATCGCACCAGACGGAACGAAAGAAGAAGCCTCCATTGCGGTAAACCAGCCGCTACGCTTCAAGGGGTGGTACATTTACCAACTCAACTACGACCAAGAAAAAGGGAGGTGGAGCAACACCTCAGTTTTTGAACTTGTGCGAGACCCATGGCTATCGCTTGTCTACATTGGTTTTGCCATGATGCTCCTAGGGGCATTATGCCTCTTCATTATCCCCCAAACGCAAAAAAGAGCTCGGCTATGATATCGTGGGAACATCTCATCTACTTTGCAGTGCCCGCTTTAATGCTTTCAGCCTTTGCTGCGTGGTGCTCGTACCGCGAACGCCGTGCTTTAGCCCTATCTCTTGCGCTCGTAGGAATTGCAGTATTTGGCGTTTATATTGCCCTAATGTGGCACTCACTCGAACGCCCTCCCATGCGCACTATGGGCGAAACCCGCCTGTGGTACTCATTCTTCGCACTCATTGCAGGGCTCATTGTCTACCTCCGTTGGCGCTACCGTTGGATTCTCGGGTTCTCTACCATCTTAGCCACTGTATTTGTAGTTATCAACCTCCTGAAGCCCGAAATCCACAACAAAAGCATGATGCCCGCACTCGAAAGTCCTTACTTCGTGCCGCACGTCGTTTCGTACATGTTTTCCTACGCCATGTTGGGGGCTGCCTTGCTCATTACAATCTACATAGCTGTACGCGAGAAAAAAGCAACTAACCAGCGTGCACAGCATCTCATGACTGTGTCCGACAACATGGTTTATACAGGACTCTCATTTCTTATGATCGGGCTGCTGCTCGGTGCTATTTGGGCAAAACAGGCATGGGGGCACTACTGGAGCTGGGATCCCAAAGAGACGTGGGCAGCCATTACACTACTCGTGTATCTTATTTACATACACTTCCGCTTGCAGAATCCGCGACAGATACGCACAGCACTCATTATTCTCATTATCGCATTTCTCTGCCTTCAAATCTGCTGGTACGGCGTCAATTTCCTGCCTTCTGCCGCAGGTGTTAGCATCCACACCTACGGGGCATAACCTCGCCCACGTTTTCACCTTGTAGGGACATTCCCCGCAACGCCCCTAATTTTCAACATGCATTTTACATATTCGCCTTGCGCTGTAAAACGCCGTCCGCACGAGGACAGCCCACAAAAAAAACCGCTTCGCGCAACTCTTAATTCTTGCCTTTTAACTCTCAACTAGATCTCGTCTTTCGTCCTTGAGTGCAACTCTTAAGCTCTCCCGCAATACATTGCATAAAAAAGGGGTGTGCAAAATAATTTACACACCCCAAAAGATAAAAATCACAACGATTTTACTTGAGCACTACGCTTCCCTCACCTACAAGTGTCTCATCCATAAAAATGGAAACATGATACTCGCCAGCGGCAAACTGTGTGGAATCGCCATAGAAGATGTTAATATCAAGTTCTTGGTTCTGATAGTCTATCTCGCGATACGCTGAACAAGGCATATTCTGTCCGCCGAATTTGAAAGTAGCACCATCCGAGGAGGCTAAAAGAACGCCATCTTTATCGGTAAGTCGAATATAGACTTTCCGTAAGCCTGGTTTCGCTAAAGTATTCTCAGATAATGTGAAATCTGTACGCAGCTTCACGGCACGCCGTGCTTTAGTTACTTCCTTCCCTTTTTTGTTAAGAGCCAGTATCTGAATGTTGCGCGCTTTAACTACAGATCCGCGCATTACGGCAGTAGAGAGTTCTTCATTAGAAGTCGTTAGTTTCCGAACTTGTTGCTGCGACTCAGCGTAACTACCACGCATTCGGGTATTTTCTTCAATGAGTTCGCGATTTACACTGTTCAACGAATCAATCTCCCGTACCATGTTACGCATAATCTCACGCAGCGTACCCAATTCGCGTTGATAGGATTTCAACTGTTGAAAGGTAACCTGTTGCTCAGACTGGATTTTAGCCACAAGCGCCTCGGCTCGGCTCTTCTCGAGGCGTAAGCGAGTTTGCACCTCTTCGCTAGAAGATTGCAAAGAATCGAAGGCTCGCACTTGCGACTGCATTTGATGAAGAATAGAATCCTTCTCCATCTGATATTCCATGGTCTGCTGTTCAGCACTGAGCTGAGCACTACGCAAAAAGTAGGCTAATACACCTGCCAAAATAAGGAGAAAGATGAGTAGGAAAAAGAGTACGCTCACTACGACACTCTTCTTACGCGGGGCTGTACTCCCGCCCTTAGAATTTGGAAAATAATCTGGAGATTGAGGCATTAGTTCACATATTCGTGTTTACGACGTAAATAGGAAAGCACCTGAACGGCATGACGTGCCGTTTGTACCTTGTCAAATATATGCTCAATGAGTCCCTCCTCATCTATGAGAAACGAGGTGCGAATTATTCCGATAGATTTTTTCCCGCAACGTTCTTTCTCTCCCCAAGCACCATACGCTTCTGCGATAACGTGATTGGGATCAGAGATTAGGGGGAAAGGAAGAGAGAATTTCTCGGCAAAAGAGATATGGCTACGAATAGAATCTGGACTCACTCCTATAACACTCAAGCCAATACGCTGGATCTCCTCCCAGTTGTCGCGGAGTCCGCATGCTTGCGAGGTACAACCTGTAGTATTGTCTTTAGGATAAAAATATAAGAGTAGCTTACGCCCTAAGAACATACTGTTGTTGCATTCTCTTCCGTCAGGAAGCTGTGTAGAGAAGAGCGGTGCCGCATCGCCTACCTGTAAAGCCATTGTAGAATACTTGTTTGTAAGTGGTAATTTTAGAAGTCACAATGTTTAGGGGTACGAGGGAAGGGTATAACATCCCGAATATTGGTCATCCCCGTAATAAAAAGCATCAGACGTTCAAAACCTAACCCAAAACCGCTATGGGGCACGCTACCAAAACGACGAGTATCGAGATACCAACTCATCTCCTTAACAGGCACTCCCATAGCCGTCATACGAGCTACAAGCTTGTCGTAGTTCTCTTCGCGCTGCGAACCGCCAACAATCTCGCCTATCATGGGGAACAAAACATCCATAGCACGTACCGTCTTGCCATCCTCGTTCATCTTCATGTAGAAAGCTTTGATCTCAGCAGGATAGTCAGTAAGAATCACGGGGCACTTGAAATGCTCCTCGACAAGGTAACGCTCATGCTCGCTCTGTAGGTCAACCCCCCAAGCAACGGGGAATTCCCACTTCTTATCGCTCTTCACTAATATATCGACAGCCTCGGTATAAGTGAGTCTTATAAACTTCTGCGAGATTACCGAATGCAAACGATCAAGAAGAGACTTGTCCCAGAGGTCGTTTAAGAATTTTAGGTCATCAGCACAGTGCTCAAGTGCATAGCGCGTAAGGTACCCTAACATTTCTTCTGCAAGATCCATGTTATCCTGAATCTCATAGAATGCCATCTCAGGTTCTATCATCCAGAACTCAGCAAGATGACGCGGCGTGTTCGAATTTTCAGCACGGAACGTTGGTCCAAACGTATAAATCTCGCCTAAGGCCGTAGCCCCGAGTTCCCCCTCAAGCTGTCCAGAGACAGTAAGGTTCGTGCTAGTACCAAAGAAGTCTTGTGTCCAGTCTATCTTCCCATCAGGGGTGAGTGGCGGGTTGCCTAATGGCAGTGTCGTAACTCGGAACATTGCCCCTGCCCCCTCAGCATCTGAACTCGTGATAAGTGGAGTATGAAGATAGACAAAGCCCTTTTTGTGAAAGAACTCATGAATAGCAAACGACATAGCATCGCGCAATCGGAATATTGCGCCAAAAGTATTAGTACGAGGACGCAAATGCGCTATCTCTCGTAAAAATTCGAGTGAGTGTCCTTTCTTTTGCAAAGGATAGCTTTGTGGATCAGCAGCTCCTAACAGCGTAATCTGCTCGGCCTGCATTTCTACACGCTGTTGCTGCCCAAGCGATGCTACCAGAAGCCCCGTAACCGACACACTCGCACCTGTTGTGATATCGCGCAACAAAGCCTCGTCGGTCTTAGTAGGATCTATGACAATCTGCAACATAGCAGCACAAGAGCCATCGTTAAGTGCAAGAAACACTACATTCTTATTCCCACGTTTGGAACGAACCCACCCTTTTACTGTATGTTGCTCTCCAGCAACTCCGTTCTGTAGAACTTCTTTCACCCGTGTACGCAACATCGACTATTCTCAATTAGTTACTAACCCTTATCACTATCTACAAAGTCCGTACTTTTTTACCGTCCGCACATAAGAGAACGCTTGAAAGGCAAAAAGAGTACATGAAAGAACTATAATTGAAGATCTACTAGTAGTATTCTTCAGACCAACTACACTAAGAACCTTCTAGACCTTCAGCGCAAAAGTACGAAAGTAATACGATAGAGGGAAGACAGTACAGAAGCCTCTGTTAAAAGTTTTTGGGAGCACTTTAGACCTTCCTAACAAAGAAAATGAACAGAAGCCCGTCGTGCATTTACGGTATAATACCGCGCCTGCTAACGAAACATTTTAGAGGGAAGCTCTGTCGTTTTTTAGGCATTTGTCCCACTTCACGAAATTTATAGCGTAGTGCTGTAATAAACATTTTTACACTTTCTCCGTTGTTAGATTAGTTGAATTAGAAAAATCAAAAGGATAATGAGTGTATTAGTAGGTAAGACAGCACCAAAATTTGAAGCCCCAGCAGTACTTAATGGAGGTGAAATTGTAGAAAAATTCTCTCTCGAACAATACATCGGCAAGAAGTATGTTGTTCTCTTCTTCTACCCAGCCGATTTCACTTTTGTTTGCCCAACCGAACTTCATGCTTTCCAAGAAGCTTTACCAGAGTTTCAAAAACGCGATGTAGAGATTGTAGCATGCTCTGTAGATTCAGCCTTTTCGCACTGGAAATGGTTACAAACCCCAGCGAAAGAAGGAGGTATCAAAGGGGTTACTTATCCGTTGGTAGCGGATCAGACGCACCTCATCTCCGAGAACTTCGATGTGCTGGCTGGCGAAGTTGTTTACAATGAGGAAGGCGAAATGCGTTTTGCAGGTGTCCCACAGTCTTTCCGTGGCTTGTTCCTCATCGACAAAAAAGGAGTCGTACGCCATCAAGTGGTGAACGATATGCCTCTAGGACGTAGCGTAGAAGAAGCGATACGTGTAGTAGATGCGTTGCAGTTCTTTGAAGCAAATGGTGAGGTTTGTCCAGCCAACTGGCACAAAGGAGACAAGGGGTTGAAACCCACACAAGACGGAATTGCAGATTTTCTTTCTAAGAAGTAAACTGCCCTTTACAGAAAATATAAAAGGCATCTGGTCTTCGGACTAGATGCCTTTTTAGCTTATCTATCAACTTATTACTGTCTCCTCAAAGTACTACAGATACTCCCCCCTAACTCTCAGCAACCTATTCAAAAAAATACTCGCCTCGTGCTACCAATACGGCATCTCCCGTTAGATAGACGTTCTGAAAAATAAATTCTTCGTCTGAATGGGTTACTTGAAATGCAACAGAAAGTTGCCCCCCTGCTACGTTAATGATTTGCGGAGAGGGAAGATTGTAAACAGCAGCTGCAACCAGTGCAACCGCTACCGCTCCAGTGCCACAAGCACGCGTCTCACCTTCTACACCACGTTCATAGGTACGCATGGTTATTTGATCTCCGTGCTTACAATAATAATCTACATTCACTCCACCAAACGCACCACAAACCTCGTAACGTAATGGACGTGCTAGGGTCACCAAATCGAGAGATTGCAGCTCTTCCAATGTCTCACACTGCATAACAAGGTGCGGTACGCCCGTATCAATGAGATAACCACCCTGTGCGGGTAACCACTCGAATGCCTCATCAACGGGCATTTGAAGCGATATACGACCGTCAGAGAGTCGTGTACTAGGGATGCGAAGTTCTCCCAAAGCAAGTGTAAGTCCCGTTACACTAGGCATACGAGAAAAGAGATAAGCACTCACACAGCGTGCACCGTTTCCGCACATAGCTGCTTGCCCACCATCACAATTGTAAAATGAGATACGCCACGTACCTGCATCTTGCCCCCAAACAATAAACAACCCGTCGGCAGCCACACCATAATGCGGGCGACAAATAGAACGTACTAACTCGGCAAGACTAAGTGAGGAGGAGACGCAACGTTCCACTTCTTTTTTTTCGAGAATTACGAAATCGTTACCCGCCCCCTGATACTTTTCAAAATGTATATTCATGGTTACGCTTCAGTCTCAATAGCACTATCTTCGGTTTCAGGCATTGCTACCATTTGTGACTCCCCCTCTATTTCGTAAGGAACTCCCCATGCAAGGTTGCCCACCTCGTAAGTTGAAATGCGTTTACCACGAGCTTTATAGCTCTTTACACCGATAAAATTCTCTACCTCAATTTCCTCTGGCGCACGATGCAGATTCTTTCCACCAAACGTTACCAGTAGACGCGGATGCTGCTCACCTGTAAACAGGCTAAGCCTTGATGCCGCGTTTTCGCCAATTAACGAGCGCGCCACCATGCTTTCTTCAAGTGTAAAACGTTTTAGATAATAGAACTTTTGCTCAGCATCCCAGAAGGCAGCACTATATACACGCCCTGGGTTAAATTTCTCAATCAGAATGATATTTTCTCCGAAACGCGTAGAAAGGTCAAAACTCGTTGTTTGGTACATACCATTAGCATACACGACCACCAGTTTATCTAATCCCGAGAATTCGCCTAAATAAACGCCACGTTCTTCAGTATTGAGGCGGTCTATATCGCGATCGATCCAGATTTTAATTCCGCCCAACGTAGATTGTCCTTGCGATTTGATTTTAACAGAACTGACACGATGTTTTGAAAGGATATTGCCTCGTGCATCGCGCCCTTTGATGGCAAGTGTACCAAAGTCAAAGTCGAAATCAGTATTTCGCAGCCGCAAACCTCCCGTAACATGTACGCGTACACACTCTGCTTCGCCATTGGGATTAACACTCATATATAGTATCCTACTTTTAGGTTCGCCGCTCGTAAGATTATACTCCTTGTCGCGAATAACCCCCGTAATTGCACACCGCTTTACATACGAAGTACCGTATGTATCTGAGTAGATCACATTGTAAATGGTACGCTGATCGTTCCGCTTAAATACATTGATATAGAGGATGTCTTTATCAAAGAAGCGCTTTTCATTAACTAAGGTAATCATGTAGCGACCATCACGTAGAATGACGATTATCTCATCAATATCCGAACAGTCACATACGAAATCCCCTCCCTTCAGGTCAGTTCCAAAAAAACCTCCCACACGATCGACGTATAGCTTTTTGTTATTGGCAACCACCTTTGTCGCTTCTATCGTTTCAAAGTTCGTAACCTCCGTATGACGTGGGTGCAGCTTACCATACTTTTTCTTGATTGCACGGAAATAATCTATGGTGTAATCGACAATATGCTCCAGATGTTCGTGTACTGCAGCAATCTGTTCTTCAGTAGAACGCAACAGCTCGTCAGCCTTCTTTGCGTCATATTTCGAGATACGTTTAATCTTTATCTCGGTAAGCTTCACGATGTCCTCCTGCGTCACTGCACGTCGCAGAAGATGATGGTAAGGTTCTAATGACTTTGCAATAGTATCCAGAATACCTTCCCACGTTGTACACTCTTCAATGGCAAGATAAAGTCGATTTTCAATAAACAGGCGTTCCAAAGAAGCAAAATGCCACACGGCTTCCAACTCTTCGGCTTGAATTTCAAGTTCGCGCTTCAGTAGTTTTACAGTGCGGTCTGCCGAATGGCGGAGAATTTCGCTCACACTCAAGAAAAGAGGACGCTCCTCGTAAATTACGCAAGCATTCGGCCAAATACTAATTTCGCAATCGGTGAAAGCATAGAGAGCATCAATGGTTTTATCCACCGAGACATCAGGGGCAACGTGTACAACAATCGCAGCCGTAGCAGCCGTATTATCTTCAATCTTACGGAGTTTTATCTTACCGCTCTCATTAGCCTTCCGAATAGAATCTATAATCTTGCCAGAGTCCTTGCCATAAGGAATTTCAGTAATGACTAACGTTCTATGATCCTGTCGCTGAATACGAGCGCGCACCTTAACCATTCCGCCGCGATGCCCATCGGCATACTTCGAGCAATCAATAAGCCCCCCCGTTAGGAAATCAGGATACAGTGTAAACTCCTCATTGCGCAGATAGGCAATCGCCGCATCCAGAATTTCGTTAAAGTTGTGAGGTAAAATGGTGGATTTTAGCCCGACGGCTATTCCTTCTGCCCCTTGTGCCAATAGCAAAGGAAACTTTACGGGAAGCGTAACAGGTTCGTTCTTACGTCCGTCGTAGCTTCTCATCCACTCCGTAGTCTTGTTATTGAAGACCACTTCAAGGGCAAATTTAGCCAGCCTTGCTTCGATGTATCGGGGTGCAGCCGCCGAGTCGCCCGTAAGGATATTACCCCAGTTCCCCTGTGTATCAATCAGCAACTCCTTTTGCCCGAGCTGTACGAGAGCATCGCCGATAGAAGCATCGCCGTGGGGGTGATATTGCATAGCTTGCCCGATGATGTTGGCCACCTTGTTGTACCAACCATCGTCGAGCTCTTTCATTGTATGCAGAATACGGCGCTGTACAGGCTTAAGCCCGTCCTCGAGGTGTGGCACAGCGCGCTCCAAAATGACGTATGATGCATAGTCAAGAAACCAATTCTCGTACATACCCGTGAGCTGCACACGGGGCTCACCGCTCAGTAAGCGCTCATAGAATGCCAGGGTTTTACCAGTAGGCGCTTCATTGGCAGTTGTACTTGTATCCTCCGACTCGGAGCTATCTGCCAAATTCTCAGTATCAAGCAACCCTTCGTCGTTGTGTTTCTCGTCCATATTTTACCCTTTCTGTAGGGTACAAAAGTAAAGGCTTCGGACAAATTGCATAGCAATGCGCCTAACATAGTTAAACGCTAAAAATTTTCCGAAAGCCAAATGCCTATTTAGGTACACTAGTTGTTCTCTATCTTTATTCAGAATTACAATAGCATTGTCTATAATACTTATTTTCATCTGATTATAAGCATATTAACACCTCCTTTTTACCACTGTCCGCACCTCTAAACTCTTAACTTACACCTTTGGCACTATACTTTCATGCTCCCAACTTCTTTTCTCATATTCTTGCACCAATAGCGCCCGTAATCGGTAATGGGACTACGACACGTTTCGTAATTGATTTATTACATTTGTGTAACGAACAGTATAAAGAGTGATGAAACGATTTGCAGTGGTGCTGGCAGGAGCTGGCAGATTGGATGGAAACAACATACACGAAGTAGTACTGCTACTTGCAGAATTAGCAAAACAGGGGGCTAGCTACGAATGTTTTGCTCCAAATATGCTTCAACACGAAGTAATTAACCACTATACGGGGCAACCACAGTACGAACAACGAAACGTGCTTTACGAGGCGACGCGCATTAACGGTGAGAATACTCGCCCCCTTACTGAACTGCGAGTTGCAGATTTTGATGGACTCTGCTTCCCAGGAGGGTATGGTGTGGCTAAGAACCTCTGTACCTTTGCTTTTGCTGGCGAAACGTATACCGTACTCCCAGAGATAGAGCGTCTTATAACCGATTTCTACAACGCTAAGAAACCTATTGTGGCTCTTTGTATCGCACCTATGCTTATCGCAAAAGTATTACCTCATGCAACCATTACTCTGGGTCAGACCTGCGATGCGGGCGCAGTCGCAGCTAAGCTAGGGGCGAATGTACAGCTTACGAAGGAAGGGGAAGTATGTGTCGATACCACAAATCGTATTTTTACAACACCCTG
>CAUVMY010000028.1:0-10600 GCA_963552845.1 uncultured Bacteroidia bacterium | reverse complement strand
TTTGAAATGTACATCTTGGATAGTGAGATCACTTTGCGTAATTGCAGCAAGCCCAATGAAGGAGCCTACTTCTATCATGTCGGGCAATAGAGTATGCTCCGTTCCCCGAAGCGTCTTTACTCCCCGAATTCGTAGAAGATTAGAGCCAATTCCCGTAATGTCCGCTCCCATACGTTGTAGCATTAGGCAGAGTTGCTGCACGTAGGGTTCACATGCCGCATTGAACAGGGTTGTTTCGCCTTCGGCAAGGATTGCCGCCATTATGAGGTTGGCAGTTCCCGTTACAGAAGCCTCGTCTAGTAACATGTATTTACCGCGAAGCCGTTGCGCCTCTACGCGATACCCTTCACACTCTGGCTTATACTCCAACACAGCTCCGAGTTGTTGAAAGCCTTCGAGGTGGGTGTCTAAACGACGTCTACCAATTTTGTCGCCCCCTGGCTTCGGTACAAACGCTTCTCCGAAACGCCCTAACAGAGGCCCCGCAAGCATTACAGACCCGCGCATCTTTCCCGCACGCAAACGGAACTCCTTGGTGAAGAGTAATGAAATGTCGACATGAGTAGCGTCGAGAGTACAACTCTCTGTTGTATGCCAAGTGGTGCGTACTCCTAAAAATTCTAGAAGTTCAATAAGACGGAGGACATCGTGAATGCGTGGTAGATTGCTTATTCGTACAGGATGTTCCGTTAGTAGCACGGCACAAATCACCTGCAAAGCTTCGTTCTTCGCCCCCTTTGGAACAACAGTTCCTGTGAGAGTTTTTCCCCCTTCTATCCGAAATGCTTCCATTATTGGGCTATACGACGTTTCTTGTTTTTGTTGTGGTGATGCTGCTTGTTGTTGTTCGCTGACGATTGCCCTCCATTACCTTGTTGCGAAGGACGACCAGAAGTATTTTTTTTAGACATCCCATTCCCCGTTTCGGGAGCAGACAATGTTACCTCATTCAGTGTTACTCCTTCCAGATTTACCTTGCCGTCTGACAAGCGTTCTACGTCGGAGAGGATTTCTGCGTTCTCTACAGTGCTTTTGTTCCATTCGAGGTAGCAACGTTTCATTTGTTGTGCGGTCTGAAGTCCAAAAATTTGCTTCTTTTCCGAGGAGTCTAGGTTACTCACAGCTGCCAACATCTTGGGGACTAAAGTGCCGTAGTGATTCAGACGTTGCTTGCGTGCGGGGTAGTGTAGTTCCGATTTTTCTTGTGACACTGTTTCAGGTTTGTGCATAGGGTAGCGCGAGTCTACATCCAGTTTGTAGCCTGATATCATGTACAAGTGTTCCCACACTTTTCGTTCTTGCTCTTCCACTCGTTTTAATTGTGGGTTCTGCGATAACATTACGCGTACTACCAAGGCTGCTTGTTCGCTACGTCGCTTCCGATCGGTTATTGTTAGCAGATACTCGACCATCTGCTGTACATGCCGCCCGTATTCGGGAAGTACCAAATGCTCGCGTTGGGTATTATAATCCATGAAAATTGATAAAACTAATTGATAAACAAAAGTATTAAAAATACGCAGACTATGGGGAAATTCGCTCTATTCTCGTGCGAGTGGGGGGCTAGAATGCTTTTTCCTCGTCTTGTGGTGTATAGAAATACCACTGGAAGCCGAAACGGAAGCTTCGCTCACGCTCGGGATAGCCTACCGAAGAAAAAGAATTGCGACCGAACCAATCTTCATTCAGGTGTCCTACCATCACAAATAGGTTGGCACTCTCCCATTTCACATTCAACACCACATCCATGAATGGATAGTTGCCGAGTTGAAATGAGTACTGACGGTGATAGATGCCTAGGGGTACATTGTATGTATCGGCATAGTACCGGCTTCGGTAAGTGCACTCAAGGGCTATGCGAAGCCAAAGTACCTCGGGCACTGCTTCTAGCTCGTAGCCAACTGAGCCGTAGGCAGTAAATAGCGGCAACGCAAGAGCGGATGCTTGCGAACTGTGCTGTAGTACGAGCCGACTCGTGACATTAACCCCCATCCAACGAAAATCCTCTTGTAGGTAACCAGCCAACACATTGAGCGTTGAAACTTGCGCTGGTACACACCACAAATTGAAATACGTGTACTGCCTATAGAGTCTGTTCTTTACCCCAAAACGAACATCTGCCCATGGGAGCTGTAATTCTGCCTCAGAATGCAAATAGGTTGTCGGTTTTAATGCGTCGGAAAGCTCCCAGTTTTGCGTGTTAGAGTAGTGGTGCTGTTCAAAATAGCTTGGATTGGTGCGTACTGTTGAAAAACGAAGTGAGAGATTCAGGTCTTGTATGTTTTGAAACGGGTACAGCTGTAAACTCGCATTGAGAGTAGCATCCCCAGTGCGAGCTCCTACCCCGTAAAGGCGACCGCTAGCACTAAAACCTAGATAGGGGAGACGATAATCTAGATTGGCACCGATGTACAAACTAGACTCTACTTTTTGTGTATAACCTCGCAAATAAAGTAAGGGTTGAGGCTGTGAATAGCTGTCGTGAGTATATCCTAGCCATGCGCGAAGCGAAGGGAAATAGTATTTCCCGTGTTCATTGTTACGATATGACAGACCTAGGCGTGCGTCGTAGGTCTGAGATGCCACAGAGTCGTGTGTGTAGTTGTCTGCAATGTTGTAGCTGCGTCCTGCAGGAGGCGTGGGTTCTACGTAGGCACGTGCTAACTTTCGATAGCTTTGTAGTAGCAGTAAAGTTAGTGTTGGGCGTTGATAAACGTAGCGTATATTTTTCGTAGAATCTGTGCGTATATACGAACTCTGAAAAAGGTTCACACCTGTTTCGAGTGTAAACTTATTTTGTGCGAGTTGAGTGCTGTTGTTAGTGTGGTAAACGGGGAATCGCCCTTGTGCCACCACAGTATCGAGTAACCAACGTGTGGAGGTCATGCCACCATTTAAGCTATGTTCCATACGTCGGATAGCGACCGAACCAGAGGCATAAAAACGCCCTTGTACAAACGATGCAAAAAGGCTTCCTACATTATAGCGCGACTTAAGGTTTACCATGGTTGATAGGTCGTCTGCATGCATAATGTTGAAACCAAAATTAAGCCCAGGGGCTAGGTTTTGCGTGTAAAACCATCGGGCATACAGTTCGCCTTCTCCCGAACCAAAATCCTTTGCAGCGTTAAAATGCGAGTAGGGCCCTTGTGCAACATAATTGTTATGCTCTGTCGCGAGATGCTCCCATACTCCAAGGAAACTCGGACTCACTGCGTAGTCGGCGGCGCGTCGTGCAAAGAACTCGTCATATTGCATTGGGGCGTAACGTAAACTCAGATGCGTATATGGGCGATAGAACTGTACTCGCTCGTCGAAAAGATGTGAGACGAGAAATGCAGTATCTTGTTGCACGGGCTCGTATTGCCAAGTAGTTTGGTTCAACCGCCATTGATGGAGGTATCGTACTGTGTCTGTCACGGGCATTTGTTGAAAAAGTGTCTGTGGCTCACGGGCCGTTGAATCTTTTTTACTAGGTATGCTTTCACCTCCCCGTAGCATTATGGCTGCCACCGAGTCACAACGTGCTGCACCTTCTACTCTTAACGATAAGAGGAGAATCCAAGAAAAAATAATTGTGAAAGTAAGCGTCTGACGTGGCATACAGCTTATAAGGAATGCTCAGTTATTTTAATCTAACATCCAAAAGTACGTAATAGGGCTTATATAGGTTAAGCAGCGACAGAGACATGGTATAAGTTGCTTATATGCCAAGGTGTTGCATATTTTAATGTGCTGGGTTTGCTTGGGGGGGAGTTGCGGGATGAATGGCAGGGGAAGTGTATACCTTTCTGATACTTTTCGTTTTTTTGCACTACTAAGCGACTTGTTAGGATGAAATAATGCTCCAAAATGGAGCAGGAGGAGAGGATTGTGAATAGACCTTGTATCAATTTTGACGTAAAGCCTTCTTACGAGTTTGTACTATGAAAGATTACAAGTCAAGGAGACTTAAAGTAGTGGTTTCCCTTTGTCTTTTTTGCTTTAGAATCGCATAAGCACCGTAGTGTGTGGAAGCTCTAAATAACCTTGTAGGTAGATTTTTCGTCTAAATGGGTGGTGAAAACATAAAGTGAAATGAAACGATTCGGACTAATTGCTTGGTTTTTGTTTTCGGCGGTACTTGCGCATGCACAGACAGAATTTGATTTATATGGTAACTCCGTTACACCGCCTAACAATATTGCATCGTTACAAAAAGGCGTAAAGAAAGCTTATGCTGCATTGGGGAAGCCCATAGAGGGGAAATATATCCTCATCGCACAGTTTAAGGCAGATCCCTCTATCTCCGATCGTTTGAATTTGAAACAGTTTGGCATCTCTGTTTACGATAACATTGGTGATCGAGCTTATTTCGTGGCAGTTAAGACCGATAAAATTAGGATGTGTACGAAAAAGACCAATATGGTTTCTCTCTTTGCCCAAAACGCTGCTTGGAAGGTTAGTCCGCTTTTACTAAGCGATAGTATACCTGCATACGCCCAAAAGGATGGGAAAATAGGTGTAATCGTATATTATCATGAGGTTGTGAGCGAAAAGACGATAAATGTGCGCCTGAAAGCACTCGGTTTCAAAACCCTGCCTCGCCTAGAAGGCAAACCGCATTACTCCTTCGATTGTTGGATGGAACGTAAAACCATTAGTGCTCTACAAAAAGAAACCTGGGTGAAGCGAATTCGTTTGATGTATCCGCCTACTAGTCCCGAGAATGCCGACTAAAGGTCTTGGTTCGCAACATTAATTCCGCTCGATAGGAACATAAATCTCTGTCTTCGTCTTCTCTGGTGGTGTATAGCGTGCATTCGATAGAAATTTCTCAAATACGGGTAAATTTCGTAACACGCAACGGCTATCTGGAAGCCAAGTCTTAAAGATAAAATTGTAGGCACATTGTAGTTTTTGGTACGGTCCTCGGTAGAGGAACACCGCATATTGTCCCCCGTCAATCTCTTTTACTCCTACTTCTCCGCGGGGAATTGCGGGCTTGTGGATGGTAAGACAGAGATCGGTACGGAGATAATCGGCTTCGGTTACGGTGGGGCAGTCGTAGTATAACCCAATGAGCTCTATTCCTGCCGTGTAAAGTCGTTGTACTCTTACTTGCTCCCAAAGAATTGCAAATTGCTCGGCGTAATTGATCTCGGCATATGCTCCTGTAGCGTGTACATAAAGTACTCGCTGCGAGGAAAGATGTGCTATTTTAGGCGGCTTTAGCCTAATAATTTCGTTGTTAGTAGCGAGCGGTCGGAGTTGCAAATCGTGTCGTTTTCGGTACTCGGAAGGGGAAATTCCATAAGTGTTCTTGAATGCTTTAGAGAGCGAAGAAGGCATTTCATAACCTATGTGAGAGGCGATGGTCTCTATGGGTAGCTCCGAATAGCGGAGAAGGCGTACTGCCGTTTCTAAGCGAACGCGTTGAATATAACTCCCGACTGTTTCACCGATAAATGCCTTAAAAATCCGATGAAAGTGAAAAGGAGAAAAACAGGACTCCGATGCCAATATCTCCAAAGATAAGGGTTCGTCTAAATGGTTATTGATGTATTCTATAACGCGGTTAATGCCCCGCAAATAATCTTGTCGTGTTAGTGGCTGCATTACTCTTATGGCTTCTGTAACAAAAATACATGGAGCTTTGCGAAGCGACTATTCCAAAATTGCGATATATGAATAGGGTATTGTTTTCTAAAAAAAGGAGCACTCTAGTCCGAATGCTCCCTTGGTATCTCAGAACAAATAATGGCTACTGTTCTATTTTTTCTATTTTGTAACCAAAAATTTTTTTTACATGTTCTATAAAGAGAGGAATGCTTTCCTTAGACCATTGTGCGGATGTACAAATCTCGGCATCAGCCAATTTTATTATTTGCTCTGGCTTTGTGTGATGTCGTTTGGGTTTGTTTTCTTGTGCAAGTTGCATAGCTTTTTCTTTGGTTATAAAAATACTCTGTCCAGGTTGCATTCGTTCGGGGAAATAACGTTCCAAATCGTTGAGAGTTAACTCTGGGTACTCTGCAACAATCTGTTGGAATACAGCATTAACCAACTTCCCTTTGTTGTAGATCTGTCCGTTGAAACGGTATTTTGTGTAGTCTTTTTCCGAGCCGCCTTTTTTCTCTTTGTGTTTCTTTTTTTCTTTTCTTTTTTTGGGGTCTGCCATTTTCTTGGCAGTAGATCCCATTATGATAGGAAGTACATCCACAGACTGATTTATTTCTACTTTGTAGATTGCACTCGCAATTACTTCACGCATCAAAACGGGCATAGAAGCTGTTTGAAATTGTCGCAGCAGAATAGCCGCTACTGGGCATTTGTGAACAGTCAGACCTTGTCGTAAACTCGCCTGAAGCGAGTCTGAAATTCGACTCCCGATCAGGAGACCAAACCAATCTGTAGGAGCTCCAATTTGCGCGCAATAACGCTTATAGACCTCTTCTTTTTGAGCAAGGCAGCGTTTGAGTTCCTTTAAGTCTTCTTCTGTCACCTCGCCTGCTACAATCTTTGCCATAACCGAGAATTGTTCCGTCTGAATGAGAAGATTTATACGCTCTTCGCGTCCGTTCGCATCAAGAAGTGCGACTTCGTGACGGATGATGCTTGGCTTTACGAGCGTCTTGCCGAGTTGTAGCATAGCCAAGTTTTCAAACAACAGTGCTTCGATGGCTATTTCATTTGTGAAAGGGAGTTCAATCAATTCATACGCGTTCATGAAGATATTTAGTTGATGAATGTAGAAAACATTAAACAATTATATAGCTAATTACGAATTATACATTGTATTGTTGCATAACACTTCGACAGTATGCATTATAAAATAAAAAAAGTCGATAAAGAATGTGTGCTACACTACGAATTGGTTCTCAATCCGTTTATTACTAATCTTCCTTTTACAATGTGGATAAATAATGTTTACTCTCTAACTATAGGCTCATATAATGGAGCTTCTATCATTTATCGGATAAATTCTAACCTTCGATGGTTGCGTATCTATAAGTTATTATTTTCAACAGGCTTTGCACGGAAAAATAGTAAAGCGAGCCCAATAAAAAGCGCTGTGGCCAATGTGACCTCAAGAGGGAAAAGATACCAATTGTCCTGCTGGAGGATTTGCGGCAGTACAGCAATCGCCGCTGCGGGCGCGAAATAGCGTTTTAGGGTAGAAAAAACAACGAAAAGCAATAGCAGAACACTTCCTATTGACAATGCGGGAGAAAATCCTAAAAAAGGTTCTAAAAACAACTTCCCAAAATTCCCCAATAGGGCAGCAATAGCCATTAAAGCTGTAATTAGGAGAGGCGCTTTGCGTAACCCAGCTTCGGGACGCGAGAATTCTACAAAGAGTACAATAAGCGGTGGAAGTATAAAAAAACGTTGTTCAAAGAACGCCGATGCACTTACCACTGCTAGTATTACAGCTAAGAGACATATACCTCTCATAAGCCGTACGGGTACATTACGCGTTACAGGACGAAAGGGTAGGGCAGTACGTAGATGGAGTCTTTCCATAAGCCATTGCAGCCCTACTAAAAGGAGTGACAATAGGAAGACTGCTAGCGGATAAATCCACGAAGATTCATTAAGTACAAGAGGCAATAAACAAGCCGAAAGAGCTGGATAAAGTGAACTCTGGAGTAGGATAAGTAAGAGGAAAACTCCCGAAAATCCCAATGCAATTCTAGCTACGAAGGGAATGGGAGAATAAAAAAGAAGTGTACCAAGAAGAGAAGCACTCGTTAGTAAGACAACAGTCCGCCAACGATCTACACACCACACACGTTTTACAATTACCAAGCAGCCGATAGAAAGCGCTGCCAACTCGGGGAAAATGAATTCTTGCCGATTTAGGAGGAGCGCAACTCCTACCATGAACATACCTACAAGTATTGCACTAGCCTCACGAAACAGAAGGCGGAGCACTGCGTTTCGCGAATTATTTAATAACGTTTCCATCTTTTAGCTCAATTGCCCCGCAAATTTAGAGCACTACAATTTTAGAGACAAAAAAAAGTGGTATACGTCCGAAAACATATACCACTCAACAATGAAAACGAATAGTACTAATCAAATGTATATTTTTTTGCTCCTAACAGCACAAAAACTTTTCCTGGATTAAATGTTGTAGGATAACTTTCCTCACCACTTTCCGTGCTTGTCTCCGAACTGTCATTTTTCTTTTCTTCGCCCAAAAGCTTATCTGCCCCCTGTTGCAACTGCCCTTTGGCAAAGGACTCTAGAGTTTGTCCTGCAAAAATTAGGATACGCGTACCCTCATATTTCTTGTTCTGCTCGAAGATTTGTTCACGGAAATCGCCCTCTGCTACAAGATTTAATGTGCGGGTACTCGGATCATAGAGATACGCCCCTTCCTCATTCACCATGTACAATTGTAATGCATCTTTCGTTTTTCCGAGCATGTCGCGTGCATCTTTCATCCACGAACCGCCTACATTATTTTCAAATGCATAGAGCGAATTGCTCACCTCTTGTAAGTTTACAGACTGCTGTATAAGCCCCATTGTAGAAGTAGCTACGCGTGCAGCTGTACTAAGCAAACTCCCCCAAGAGTTCGTCTTCGTGGCTTCCTGTTTCGGTTGTTCTGGCTCAGGAAGTTCGTACTTACGTGGCGCTTGAGCATAAAGTACCGATGCAATAGCCCAAAAGCATATTAGAAATGCAAACTGCTTCATTGTTCACCTCTCATCATTTATTTCACGAATCAAAAATAGGCGTTTTCTTTGGGTAATGAACCTTTATGCAGAAATTACTTACTGTAGTCTACGATGAAATCTTGTATTTGTTGCCCTACAGTATAGCGATGTGTTAGGTGAAGCAAATGACTTGCACCTGCAATCTGTTCTACTCGTATTTGCGGATAATCGTGCTTTAGATCTGCCGTTTGCAGCCCTCTTGTAAAAGAAGAATTACCTCCTTGTAGAAGTGTGAGCGGTTGTGAGAAGTAGGGAGGCTTATTCAAAAGAGGCATCTCATTTTTTATAAAATCTGTCAGTGCCTGACAAGTAAGCGGCGATAATACTCCTCCACGCTGTACAAGATATTTGTGCAAATAGCGTCCGTTTTCACTCTGCCAACCCGCAGCTGTGACCCGTTGATTGCCTGAAGTCTGCAAGTCCTGCAATAGGGTTAGGAGTTCTGTTTGGAATTGTTGCAACGCAAGCGTCCACTTTGGGTATATATCCAGCAAACAGATCCCTACTACATGCTCTGGATGTGAGGCAGCATAGTGGAGTGCTAATTGTCCACCCAACGAATGCCCAATAAACAAGGCTCGCTCTATGCTTGCTGTTTGTAGCTGCGCTTCGAGATCAGATAATAGATAGGGAAGTGAAAAGGGCTCTTCCCCCCCTCGCTTTCCATGGTTCGGTAGATCGTAGGAAAACCCCTTGGCAGCACTGTGCAGATTGTTTTTGTACCAAGAAAAATCTTGTTGCGATCCGAAAAGTCCGTGTAGAAAGACGACTCTAGAAGGGCAATTAATCGTCATAAATATTGGATGCTTTGTGTATCTCATACTTATAGCGCTTAATGGTTTCTTTAAGTCCATAATACAGCGCATCTGCGATTAAAGCTTGTCCTATCGAGACCTCTTGTATGCCAGGTACGTTGCTGAGAAAATAGGCTAGGTTTTCAGCATTGAGATCGTGTCCAGCATTTAGCCCTAAAGCATTTGTATTAGCGGTAAGAGCCGCAATGCGATAGGGTTCAATAGCCGTTTCTTCATTATCAGGGTACAAACGTGCATACGCCTCAGTATATAGCTCAACGCGATCTGCTTCGACCTCTTTCGCTCCTATTACCATCCTGCTATCGGGCTCTACAAATATTGAGACGCGGATGCCTTCAGCGTGAAAACGTTTCACAATCTTGCACAAGAAGTCCGCATTTGTTACAGTATCCCAGCCCGCATTAGAGGTTAATGCATCGGGGGCATCGGGTACTAATGTTACCTGCGTAGGGTGTACTTCGCAAACGAGATCGACAAACTTTGGGATGGGATTACCTTCAATATTAAACTCTATGTCTGGGTGCTGAGAGGCATTCAGACACAGTAGTTTACTAATTGCACGTACATCGGCGTAAGTGATGTGGCGTTCATCGGGGCGTGGGTGAACCGTGATGCCGTCTGCGCCACATTCAAATGCAATAAACCCCGTGAGACTTTCTACATCTGGGACGTTACCGCCGCGCGCATTGCGTAGCGTTGCTATTTTGTTAACATTCACACTGAGGCGAGTAATTTGCTCTTCCATGACACTCGAGATTTGAAATTATTGCTGTCTTCAAGAACAGTAATTGATCCTGTTCTAAGAATGACATTTTGTTCTACAGAACTTCTTTTGTTCCTATTTTCCGTTTTTCTTCGGCAATCTTACGGTATTCGCTTGTCGAGAGACCGTATTTCTCTTTGAAAAGGCGGTAAAAAGTAGTACGCGAATTGAATCCCACTATAAGTTCAATCTCTGCTATGCGATAGGCGGAGGCTTCTGTGAGAAGTTGTGCCGCATATTCCAAGCGAAGGTTATTTATGTATTCTAGAATAGTTGCTCCGTTCTCATACAATCTGATATCCTCTGCCAAATAC
>CAUVMY010000027.1:0-10603 GCA_963552845.1 uncultured Bacteroidia bacterium | reverse complement strand
TTTTATTTTACGCTTCCTAAGAAACTAAATTTTACCTTTTTACGGGAGAACCCCACCGAACTTGTTACGTTGAAATGAAGCTCAATGGTTTTAACGCCGTTTGAGGTAAGTAACGTTCCGTGGAAAGCCCCGAGCGGATCGCCCGAAGTGGTATCCCACTTCAAGTCGGATGTCAGGAAACCAAAAATGCGAATTTCTCCCGCATTGGGAGATGTTGTAGTTAGCCTACCATCTACAGATAAAGAAACTCCCGTAACCCGAAAATGGACACTACCAGGCATTTTCCCGAATTTCTCGAGTACTCCCGTAAGCGTACCATTGTGTAGCGTAAATACCAACGGTTGTGCCTCTTTAGGTTCGCCATTCATAAGAATCCGATAGGCAGAACCTGTATAAGTTCCGTCATAGCTATTGATAGACTGTGCTTTAGTTCCGTGTAGAAAAAACACAGCGATGAGAGAAATTGCAAATAGTATTTTTTTCATGATTCTTGCACTTTAGAGATAAAAGGTAGCTTTACAGAATTCTATGAATAGCTTCATAGGCTACGCGTACATGTTACATCTGCTTTCCTTCAATGGTGTTTAGTATTTCTATTTGCTCATCAGCACGCCAATAGGAACATAATACAGAACAAAATTGTTCCATCGTTGTTAATTCGCCTAAGAAGTAAAAACCAGTAAAACAAAAAAGGAGCGAAATACTCATTTCACTCCTTCTACCTGCGGTCTGGACGAGACTCGAACTCGCGACCTCCGCCGTGACAGGGCGGCATTCTAACCAACTGAACTACCAGACCTAAATCTCCCTCTCCCTTTCAACGGCACAAAGGTAATAGCTTTTTCCGAACTGACAAAAATCCTTGAAAACAATTATAGTCCCCCCGACATATTGCATAAAACAACTGATGCATGCGACATGTAAGTTTCTGCAACTTCGCACCTCATACCCCCAGCTAAACTTCTTGTTTTCTTCTTTTGTTTATTGTGCTTATGGAGTTTTCTAGGCATGTTTGTTTTTTTCTAAGTATAATTACTGTAGGAAATCCCCTGTTTGAGGTATTACCTTTGCGGTGAGAAAATAATACACGAAGCATATAAGGTCAAGGAAGGAGTCATGAAAATGAAACGAGCACTCTTGTTATTACTTCTAGTTGCTTGCACGGTCATGAGTATGGCGCAGGAGCAACACGGAAACGGGAGCTTCTCGCCTGCCGCGGGCATCGCGAATATCAAAGACTACAACGTAGCTTGGGAGTCGGGGCTTACTCTCTCTAGCGAGCTCCGTGTTAGTGCAGACGGGGAACTAATCTTGATAGGGGGCATCGGCGCCACCATTGGCGGGTACGATATCAACCCGAGCCCTGCCCCGACAAAACCAGATACACCTGATGGCATACAGGAATCGCAAGTTGCCGAGCTCTCTGTATTCCCAAATCCCGTGCAGCGTTTTGCTGTTGTAAGTCTTGGGGAGAACTGTCAGGCGGTAGCCATCGAACTTTATAACACCCTCGGGGTGAATCTCATGCGCCTGTCTGTACAGGATAATCACCGCGTGCAGCTCGATCTGAGCAATTTTGCCAACGGTATCTATGTAGTGCGTGCAATCAATGCACACGGACAACTCGTAGGACGCGCCAAACTCGCGGTACAACGCTAAATACGTAATCGTCGAAAAATAGGGTAGATATGAAGAAGTATATACTACTGTTGAGCGCCTTGTTGCTCGCCATGTTTGTTCAAGCACAAACGAAGGAAACAAGGCTAAATGAGAAGCTCGGCGACGTGGTGCTAGAAAACAAGCTACCAGCCAGTTTCAATTATCAAGCCCTCATTACAAAAGACGGGGCTGTGGCTTCGTTTGTGAACCTTAAGCTTGAAATTACACTTCAAGACGAAGAAGGAAACCAATTCCTCGTTGAAGAACACCGTGCTAAGACTTCTCGCACAGGGATGGTGAAACTTGCTGTTGGTGCAGGAAGTGCCAAAAAAGGTAAACTAGACCAAGTCGATTGGAATAAAGGGATCTTTATTGCCATAAAAGCAGACTTCGGCTCTGGTTACGAGAGTCTAGGTGCTCCCGTTAAGATGATGGCAGCTCCTTACGCGCTCTATGCAGCCAATGCCCCTCTAATTCGGAGTAACACCACTGAAGAAGATGCGCCTATCTTCCAAGTGCAAAATAGTGACGGATTTCCACTCTTTACCGTCTACGAAGGTGGCTATGTTACCATGAACGTTGCAGAAGAGACATCCACACGTCGCCCGCGCGGCGGTTTTGCTGTAAAGAGTTTTAGCGGAGGAAGTGCGAAACCACGGATGCAACTCGCAGATGGAAGAGTCGATATATTTGTAGATGCTCTTACACGCCGCCCGCGTGGTGGATTTGCTGTAAAGAGCTACGGACATCTACGTGATGGTGAAAGCAAGAAGAGCAATACGCTTTTTAGTACGAACGATAGAGCTACATACTTCACGCTTGATAAGAATGCTACTGGTTCTTCTTTCCAGCTCAGAGAGCGTTGTAATGACAAGGTCGTGATGGCATTTACGAAGGAAGGGAAGATACAAACCAAGAACGAAGCAGCTGATGTCATTGAACAGTTACCAGAAGCATCGCCTAGCACCTCTTTTGAGGTCGATTGGGTGCAATATTCCACCCCATTAACTTATTCCGAATTCCCTGGTTTTACAAACCTGATCCGCTGGGCAATCCCAAGGGTTAAACTTGACGGAAACGAAACGACCAAGTACGACATCCGCATTGAAGACGAACCGAGTGGCGCAAGACTTTCAGATTACATCCGCGTCGGGGAAGTGAAAGAGTTGCAGGCTACCAAGTTCGGGCTCGCACTGGCAAGCAACTTAGCGCTAGACAACAATTTTGTATTCCCCAACGGAAAAATCACTGTGTGGAGCACTGAAATCCCAAGTCTGCAAAAGGTAATTGAGTTTAACGATCAAAAGCAACTCTCCGTTGAAGACGTTCTGGAGCTCAAAAATGCAGATGAAAATGCGAGTATGCTGCAAATGGATAATGAGTTCACAATTGAACTCAAAGCAACAAGAATAACACCAAATGCTAGTTTTGAACATTTGCTCCTGAACACAGATCTGAAATTTGAAATACAAGGCGAATGGGCGCAATGCTTAAAAGCAGAACGCGATGGTATGAGCGTTAAGTTCATAGTTACCGACAGAACCAAATTTGAGACGATAGCTACCGTTGGGAATACCCATACGATTCCGATGAAGTTGGTCTTCCCCAATAATATCTATCCTTCTGTCTCTTTTGAACTTAAAGTTTATGTTATGTTCTAGATACTGGGAGTTACAGTACGATTTTTGGAAAAGAATAACGCAGTAGATATGAAGAAATATATATTGTTGTTAGGTGCTCTGATGTTCGCAGTTTTGACACAGGCACAAGCGCAAAGCGAGACAAAAGAGAAGCTAGGGGACGTAATGCTTAAAAGCGAAACCCCGACCTCCTTTAACTACCAAGCGCTGCTCTACAACGACGGCAAACCTGTTGCCGAGAAGAGCGTAAAGATAAAGATCACACTTCAAGATGAAACGGCGAAAGCCTATTTCATAGAAGAACATACCACGAATACGGCTAAAACGGGAATGATAAACGTTTCGGTCGGAAAAGGGACGCCCATTACGGGCAATTTGAACGATGTGGCGTGGGAAAAAGGTGTTTTCATCGCTGCCGAAGCTGATTCGGGTACTGGTTACAAATCGCTCGGACCTGCTACCAAAATGCAGGCTGTCCCCTACGCCCTTTATGCGCGTGCCGTTCCCGTAATTCGCGGTACTAAGGCGGGGAAAGAAGCGGGACTCCCTATTTTTCAGGTACAAAGTAGCAAAGGGATGCCTCTTTTCTCGGTATACGAAGAGGGTATTAGTATCAATGTTCCTGACCAGCCGTCGGATACACGACGCCCGCGCGGTGGTTTCGCAGTAAAGAGTTTCCGTCTCAATGGCGATCTCTCTGACGGGAGTTCTAGTGAGCGTCTACAGATTGCCGATGGGGCTTTCGACGTATTTGTGGATCCAGTGATGCGTGGCTATTATGGCGGTTTTGCGGTTAAGACGATGGGGCATTTACGAGATGGAGATAACGAATCGCGAACGCTTTTTAATCTGGACAACCGTTCTACTTTTTTCACGCTTGCGTGTGGGCAAGTTGAGAGTAATTTCCAGTTCCGCGACCGTTGCAACAACAATCAGGTAATCATGAACCTCGGTGCAAACGGGAAGATCCAATCGAAGCAAATACCAGACAAAGTTTTGCAAGATTTACCATCTACAGCTTCGGGTGCTACTCTCCAAGTGGAGTGGCCATGGCCTAGTAAAGTTATCTCCGAGCCCAAATTAGGTTTTACCAATTTGATGCGTTGGCGCGTGCCGACAGTGAAAGCACAAGTGGTAGGGTCGGGAGCGGCACCCAAAATAGAGGAGGTCGATTATGAGATTGAAGTTGTTAATGATCCTGCTGAGACAAAAAAACTTACTGACTACCTAAAGGTTGGATACTATATACAGAAAGATGCGAAGAGGGTTTTGGGGCTTATGCTAGACAGCAAGCTAAAACTTAATCGTGATTTTACTTTCCCAAAAGGCAAAATTGTAATTCGTTCCACAGCCCTTAATCCTAACTTGCAAACTGAAATTGCCTTCAGTGGTCAGACGATGTTATATGATGATGAGTTTGAATTTACGGCGTATTGGTTTACAAAGACGATGTCTAATTATGTAGAATTCTCTGAAAATGAGTTTTTTATGCGTGTACGACCCACTAAGTTTACGCAGAATGCAGAAGTAAAAGAACTCCTAACGAACTTCCCCGTTAAAGTCGAAATTACGAACGATAAATATAAGGATTGCCTAAAAGCAACCATTGAAAACGGCGACATAAAATGCCGTGTAACGGATCGTCATGCGTACGAAAGCGCTTTAGGGGCATTCCCAGCGGCGGGAGGCGAGAAAGAGATAACTCTAAAACTGAAGCTCTCATTCCCCAACAACATCTATGAAGCGGTTGAAGGTAACGGGACAGTTAAAGTAGGAAAGTATTAGAAACGCAACACGAGAACTTTATAGTTTGAAATGATGATGGTGATGAAAAGATATATATTGTTGTTGGGCTTGTTGCTTGCGTTTTTTGTACCAGCTTGGGCGCAAGGCGACACGTCAGATGCGGATGTCGTTCTGAACAACAACTTGCCTACGGGCTTTAACTACCAAGCTTTGATATATGCAAACGGTAAACCTGTTGCTGAAAAGGATATCAAGCTCCGAGTAACGCTTCAAGATGATAACACGTCTTACCTCGTTGAGGAACATCAAGCAAAGACTACAAAAACGGGTTGGGTAGAAGTACTCGTCGGGAGTAAGAAACCTGCTGAAATGGAGAACGTGCCGTGGGAGAAAAGTCTACTGGTAAAGGTAGAAGTAGATCTAGGCTCTGGCAGTTACATTGCGTTAGGACGACCAGTAAAAATGGAACCTGTGCCTTATGCCCTTTTCGCGCGCACTGCGCCAATCATCAAAGGGAACGGGGATAAGGAAGCTCCAATTTTTCAAGTACGCAATAGTCGCGATTTGCCCATCTTCTCTGTGTATGAAGATGCCGTTACAATGAATGTAACAGAGCGCCCTGCGGGAACACGTCGTCCACGGGGGGGCTTTGCGGTAAAATCTTTCCGCTCAACTGAAAGTGGACATGAATCCACGACACGCCTATCAATGGACGAGGGGGCACTCTCAATATTTGTTGATCCTGTTGTGCGTCGCCCTCGGGGTGGTTTCGCTGTTAAAACTTTCAAGTCATCAATGCGCGGTGACGAAGAAGTAGAGACCCTATTCAGTATGGATGAACGCTCTACGTATTTTACGCTAGATCAGTGTCAAGTCGGGAGTACGTTCCAGTTCCGTGATCGAGATGAGGAAAGCAAGATTATTATGAACCTTAAGGATGGTTACATCCAGACGGTAAGCGGTAAAGACAAGAGTACGGTACTTGAAAAACTTCCTAGTAGTCAATCAAATACACTTGTTATCTCTTGGGTACTGCCAGGCGAAATTCCTTCTCCTACAGCACCTATTGCGTTTGAATTCACAAACCTCATGAGATGGCGTACACCTGTAGTTGAAACTGGAGGAAAAGAAGTTCCTTACCAGATTTCGATTGTGAACAATTCCACGAACACGCAAGGGAAGAATCTCTCCGACTATTTCACTGTGGGTAAAATCATGAAGTGTACAAAAGATGGTGCTAGCTACAAAATGCAAGAAGCGGAAGCCCTCATGTTAAAAAGTGATGTAAAGCTTATAGCAGGCGAGAAGTTCCCAGATGGAGAAATTGTTATTAGTTGGGCTGAGTACCCCAATGTTGTGGGGAGGTATCAAATCAATCCAACACAAGAGCTACTAGCTAGAGCAGATGCTCTAGTTATTGGAGCTAGTACAGAACTGATCGAGTATACTGCCAAATCGTTCGTTGCCGAGCTTTCTGCCTTGCAAATAACATCAAATGTTTATTGGCCTGAGGTGGCACACAACATGCCCTTTAAGCTCGAGGTTACGGATCCCAATGTTGAGGATTACATCAAGGTTGTCAACCGTGAAGGCGACAAAATCTATTTCCGTTTGTCGGATAATGAAGATTTCTACAATTATGTAGTTGCTAACGGTACACTTACTGCTGCTGATGCTTATTTTATCCAAGTGGGTATGAAGGCTACATTCCCTAATGGGGTTTATGAAGAAACAAATTTTATGCTTGATATGCAGATTAAAAAGAAGTAGCTACTTATGTAGTATCTCAATAGTATTCACAGGAAAAGCATAAATTTGTAGAGACGTTCCGTTGTGGGGACGTCTCTACTTTTTTAGGAGGAACGAAAATGCGAAGACTTCTGAGTTTAGTTTTTTTGCTCTCGCTAGCAACAACGCTTGTTGCACAAACAGCGTTTGAATTTGCAGGACAGACTATACAACCTCCCAAAAATGCCTGTAAAATCTGCCGAGGAAAAAAGAAGGCGATAAAGGCGTTGGGCGAGCCCCTACAGGGAAGATATTACCTCATAGCCCAGTTCAAGGAGATCCCGAATCAGGAGCTTTACCAAAAATTGGCGGAAAGTGGGGTTACATTGCGTGATTATATTGCAGAGAAAACCTACTATGTAACCATTCGCGAAGATGCCATACGAAAGAGTGTTAAGGGAACAGGTATCGTTTCCCTTATGCCCATAGAGTGGCAATGGAAGGTCTCCTCCTCGCTACTGGGTGACGATATTCCCTCTTTTGCTCTAAAAGGAAATTTGGTAGGAATTGTGGTGAATTATCAGGAAGAATTCTCCTCCGAATGGGTGGCAAATAGACTTCAGGAAATAGGCTTTGTGAAACCTGTCCACATCGCAGGTGCACCTTTTTATTCTTTCGATTTATGGGTAGCTCAGAGCCAGATTGAGCTTATTGCCAAAGAGCCATGGGTCAAAATGATCCGCATGGTATCGCCGCCTGCTGTACTATACTAGTCCATAACCCTAAGTGGGGGCGCGAGTTCGCTTTTCGTTCAGAACCCGAACACTTCTCGTGTCTGAAAGCGGTGCTGTAAAGGGCGTACGTATTAGCGCTGCTTCCAAGCAGTTGTTCTACTCTTTGTGCCAAACTTCAGCGGTATGTTCCAGTACGTAGAGAATACGTTGGTAGTGCACAATATCGCGTGCATCAAGCCTTCTCCCAATTCGTTCCTTTAGCCATTTTTGCGCTGGCTGGAACGGACCGATATATTCTTGCCATACTACGCTGTTTACACCTTCAAAAAACTGCTTAGTGTTAATGTATACCCTGTTGTTAAGGTACTGTATCCTTTGTACTCGATTATGCCCTTTTATAGGAAAAGAGGTCAGCAGCTTCCATTCTTCGCATCGCTCCATGAGGTGTAATTTGCGGAGTCGACATCCTATATCGGCAAGACGGCGATATTCGGCAAGATTGGTGGGATAAGGAACTCGCGGAAAATCTATCTTAAGAAAAGCCTCGAAGCGTTGACAATAACTTGGCGAATTGAGCACGGCGTATACATAATCGAATAGTTCTTGTGCCTCTGTTCTCGCACCAAGTTTTTTTTCTATCTCTTGGAGTGTAGTAGCTTGGAGATTCGTTTCACAAAGTTGTTTACCTTTTATCAGAATTTGTTGGGGTGTAACCTTTGTGTTGCGCAAACGATAGAGCGGAAATACTGTTGTGTTGCCCATGAAGCAGATCCGATCCACAAGGTGTTGTGTTAGGAAACAATGATGATAAGCGTTTGCACTCTTTACTGTTCTAAGGCTAACCAAAGCAACATTGTCGGTAGCAAGCATTCCGCCCAGTTTCTTAAAACGCGGGTAGGCTATTAAACCTCGGTGATTGGAGTAGAACGTGTAGCGTTGATCAAAAGGATAATAGTCTATTGCTACTACCGCATTGTGTTCTGCATCTTGAAGGTTCTTGATGGCTAGTGCCAATTTCCAGTCGCGCCCATCTGCCCCGACGGCATATTTAGTGCGGAAATCCTTCTCATGGATTTGCTTGGCATCAGCTATCAGGGGCAGAAAATCTTCTGCTTGCCACTGTATAGCAAGTTTGTCGCGTTGCGTTTCAACAGCAGTACTATAGACCTCAAAAAGTTCTTGAAGTCCGAAGCCGCGCAGATATTCCTCTTGTAATGCAAAATCTTTGGGTACAAAATAGTAATACGGAGCATTGGGAAAGAGCTGCTGCCAAGCAAGATGCTGAAAGGTGTGCGTTTTGAGAAAATTTTCTTTCACTGTTCGCAAACCAAAAATTTCGTGATAGTATACTTTGGCTAGTGCTTCGTTGTGAGGCTTTTTACGTTTTATAAAAAAACTGATACACACCCCAGTTTTTATGTTGAATATATTCTCGTCCTTCTCACCAGTTCGTGTTTTCGCATTATAGCGAGAATCGCCATGAAGGTTAAGGATATAGATCTTATCAAAACAGGAGAGTAGCTCTTTGCGCATCTGGCGGTGAATAATGCCATCGATGTAGCTCTTGTTCGTAATAAAAGCCACAATTCCTTCCCTCGAACATTCTATATAGTGCTGTGCAAGAGCAATAAACTTAACGTAATCGTCGCTCAGCGCCACGATGTTCACTTCTTCTAGTTTTTCAAACTTATCATCGCAATAGGGTTTGTATTTCTTTATGAGCTCTGTAATCCATTCGCCCTTGTTAGCACTTCCCCTATTATAAGGAGGATTACCCATAACAATGGTTATGCCTTTTCCTTGCTGCATAAGGTGCGTGCTAGAGGCTAGTAAGGAATTCGTAAGATGGAAGTGCACGGGAGGATTCCCTTTGCCGCCTCTCGCTTGGTATGCCAGAGCTGTATTCATCTGTGCAATGCAATAGGTAGGCCAAAGAATTTCAAAGCCGTGCAGTTCTACATTCTGCTGTTCGTGGCACTTGGCTAACATCCGCAGTGCCTCTGCTAGAAAAGCCCCAGTACCCGCCGCAGGTTCAATAATTCTGAGGTGCTCTTTTGAGGTATTCCCCCATTCTGAGGCTAATAACCACTGCGTAGCATTTACCATAAAATGTACGATGCACGAAGGCGTGTACCAAATTCCTAGGCGTTTACGTGCCGCTGGATCATAAATTGCAAGAAAAGCTTCGTAGAGATGAAGTAGTAATTGTTCGGGATACTGCTCGCGCAACACGGCAAAATCGGTTGTTGCTAGTACTGTATGAATTTCAGCTTGCAAACTGGGTGAAAGAGCCTGTAAGAATGAAAATGAAGACTTCGGAATAGTCTGACTTTCTGAAAAAATGGTCTTGAAGAGTGCGATTTGTGCCCAATAATTAGCGAACTCGTCTAGGTTGTTAACAGCATCTAGCAGATGGAGTTGTTCGTATTCTGAGAGTAGTTTGGCAGCGAGCGAGCTCTGCGGTTTACGAAGTTGCTCGTCTACGAATGTGCGTAGCTTGGTTACTAAAAGAGCAAGATGTGCGGCAAGTGCTTGTAGAGTTGACTGAGATAGTCCTCCCACAGACGCTTCGTCTCTTCTAGAAGAAGGTTTCGGTAGCTTCATTTACATCAAATATACAATTTCGTTTTCTGAAATAGACAGAATATTATGAGTCGCTAAAGAGTTATCCTGTGGCAAATCATGGTGCATTTGAAACACTAAAATGGGTTTCAAAAGTTCCTACTATCTTTGTTCTGTTGAACAAAAATAAAGAGCGGCGTGTGCCGCACACGAAACAAATGAAGCAAGTTGCAGTAGTAGTTTTAGGATTGTTGTTAGCCTTATCCGTCGCTAGTTGCAAGAATGAGGGTAAAGAGGGCGCTACCTCTACCTCTGATTCGCTAGGCGTTACCTCAACGGAGACCTCATCCCAAGGGGGGACAACCTCTCATGTCGTGTTCCCAACTGATGGAATACGTATTGCTTGGGTAAACATGGATTCGTTGCTTAAGGGCTATGACTACTACTTTGCTATGCAGCGTGAAATGGAAGCGCTTACGGCACAAGCTGAGAAAGAGCTTACGAGCAAGGGGCAACAGTTGCAAAAACGCGACG
>CAUVMY010000026.1:0-10661 GCA_963552845.1 uncultured Bacteroidia bacterium | reverse complement strand
TAACACAGCCGCGTGCCATGGCGCGCTGCTACATAAGAACATTCTGTATGGGATGGAACTGCTCATCGGCATTTCTTTTATTCTACCACAACACGCGGTGAAGGCGTAGCATCGGGTATGAAATCAAGTGTCGAATTATTCGTATCCTGCAGGATGTAACGGCTACCCTCTTTGCGAGCCACCTTTCTGCGAATAGTCTTGGCAATGTTTTTCTTGGTGCAATAGGTATAGCCAGCATCTATATGGACGGGAAGAGGACGACAAAGAGGACCTGAGGGAGGCGCTGAGATTATACCATCCAACACATACCGTGACGGAATTACATAAATTTTCGTGGATGAGCCGTTAGGGTAAACGGCATCCTTTATATGTTCAGCGAGGAAATCTGGCATCGGTTTGTCCGCTTTCATAATAAACCACCCTTTCCATCCACGATTATGGAAAGAGGTAACCGTCTTTGAATAAGTAAAGTAGTTTATCATGTTGGGGACTTCTGGGGTGTCAGAATCATGCCAATCATCATCTTTCATCTCGTAATCGGCAGTAGAAAGATCTACGGGGCTCCCTGGGTTTATTGCATGATGATTTACAGCATTTTCCGCCATTATAACCGATTGTCCTGGGTCAAGACGATGTTCTTTTCCCGAGCCTGGGAATGTAAATATGAATCCTGGCACCACATAGTCTGTCCCCAAGTATTCTGGGAAAAATCCTCCATTCTTTATTTTCGTATTTTGATAGGTTTCGCACACCGAAACCCCATCAATATAGATAGGTCTCGAAGAATTGTTGTAGAGTTCTACGTAGCCATCCTCATTGTACATCTCACCAGTAGCTGTTAGGCTCTTAGTAAAATACACCTCTTTGAAAACCAACGCACTTGTCATGAAACTAGGCGTAACAACTATCGTAGGCGTTGGCAGCTCAGTACCTGCACTAACTTTAACATGCTGGATTTCGGTATAAGGGATCTTGCACACATAGGAGCGAATACCATCCGATGCCAGAACACTTACTTGTCCTTGAAGCGCATACAATCCGTGGGGCAGCGAAGCAATCGAGGCTTTGCCGTTTGCATCACAAACGAATTCGTAGGTAAGCGAAGACCCCATCTTCTGTAACGCAACCGTAACCCCATCGAATGAATAAGAACTATAGTCTTCGGGCAGTTTCAAATTGAAAGAAAAAGCACTTTCTCCGTCACCACTTTCTCCTCCTAGTGCTCGCAATTGTAGCTGATGAACTGTGCTCTCATTGCCCACCACAATCTGTTCACGATGTCCGTAGTAGCGCGTATCTTCTTTCCCTTTTACCAATTCTCCCGAGCAGTCTGCTACATAATTTCCTGCTAAAACCGTGAAATCTGCAATGCCGCGAGCGTTGGTTACCGCTGTAACAACCTTTTGTGTGGTTGTTTCTTTCAGACTTACAACAATCCCCTCAGGCGAGAGCACAGCCAATTCTGGAGGTAAAAGCACTTGGATGGAAGTTACTACACTCCCCTCTACCCAATCAGGGTTTTGTACATACGATTTTTCTAACGCTACCGTATAATTCTCATCTTTTGCAAATGCTACACGAAGAGCTACACCTGCATAGATGGCAATCATCTTCCCTTCCACTTTCTTGCCATGTACATGAATGTTGTAGCTTCCACTTGTAAGGTTAAACATTAATGGCTGGCAAGCCACACTCAACGCGCTGTCTTTTTGCCCCGTGCGCACATTCTCTAGAATGACATACACATCGCTCACATCCAATGGATCGGTGTCATTGGGAGGCGTTAATCGAATTTCTACATCAACTTCGTCGTCAGAAGTCTTTTTTTCTTGACAGCCCGCGAAGGTGAAGAACAGAGAAGCGAGTAAGACAATGAATGCTAAGCCGCTTCTGTAAAAAAAGTTTTTGTTTGTCATAACGATATCCGTAGTTCAGCCCCAAAATAGGGGGTATAATCTCTTGTAACCAATCTGTTAAACTTCGCACGATAGTCTGGTAAATAGCACCAGAGCCTATTTGCAAAAAAAGCTAAACGGACATGCTGTCCGATCTCCTTTGTCACTTTCAGATTTACTGAGAGCGCAAACGGCGTAACGTCAGGTTCAAAATATTCTTTGTTGAACTCTCGCACCAAGAAGATCAACTTTGGGTCTTTAGCTTCCGCATCCGTAAAGGGTTTTATATTGCCATGAATATCGCGGTAGTAAAGAGGGCGACCATCAAAAGGTAAGGATTGGGAGCGCGAGAACCATACGCACTGTACCATGGTAGTAAAGAGCAAACGAAGCTGTGGAAGGTGGGTGTAAAAGCGCGCCATAGAACTTAGTTGCTCATAGCGCCGCCCGTTGCTCCACGCATAAATCCCCACATTGGGGTAGTCCTTCCCCTCCAGTTTTATCGATGGACGATACTCCACGGGTTCGCTTATATCGTAGGTAGTATGGAAATACGCCCCTGAGAGGTCGGCAGATGTACCGATGAGTTCCCATTTGGGGAGTTGGATTCGGAATTCTATACCTTGTTTCAATGTACCAAGGCTATTAGCAGGCTTCCCCAACGACTTCAGAGCATAATCTTTTTTCGGGGTTAGTTCATCTATTTTGGGTTTGCCAGATGGCATTCCTGGCACAGTATAGGTGTTATACTCATACGGCAAATAGTGCGTTGCGTATGTGAAACCATTCTGCATAGATTCGTAGAAAGCAGTGACCTCGGTACGCACCTCGCCCAGTTGCAACTCTACACCTACCTCCCATTTATCGTAAGACGAAGGGCGTAAAGCAAGGTTGCGCGCATCCTCTATAAAGGTGGTGAGCCACAATAAACGCCACTCCTCGCGCAAAGAGTAATAATTCAGAGATTGTAGGTCAAAATACGACTTGGTGGGTGCTAATTGGTCTAGTGTAGGCCATTTGGTTTGCTTTCCCCACCCCAAACGGAGTGCAAACTGTACAGGTAATTGCCCTAAGGTAAAACGCGGAAAAGCGTAATAGCCATTGATACGCGGATCAAGTTGTGCTGTACGTAAATACGTATACCCAGCAGTAGCTCCCCGTAACCACCCAGTACGAACCCCCGCTACAAGTTCTAGCTCTCCCAACCTTCCCGAAGCGGAGATTTTATCTTCGAGATAAGCACTTATGGGGATGTAGAAAGGCACATCGCTATATCTTCGGGGACGAGAACTGGTAGGCGAACCTGGCGCAGGCGGTCGTTGCAAGTCATACGTATAGCCTTTGCCGATATTTCCCTCGAAACGGACCTCAGTACCAACACTCACGGCATGCGTCATACCCCAAAACTGCCAATGTTCTCGCACCTCCAAAAGTCCATATCCCTGCATGGGTTTACTTACTAAACTATACCTTGAGAGATACTCAAAAGGGAGATAAAGCCCCTCGTATTCTCCACTCTTGTCACTCATTGGGAGTCCTTGCCCTCCGTGTACCGAGATATTTTTTACACGCCGTATCACATCCTCAGTATAGTCATACGAGAGTGTAAGGTGTACAGAGGATAGCCACGGCTTGTCGACCATCAGCTCGCCCTCGCCACTCAGCTGATAACGGGAATAATAGGCATTGTACTTTTCTATGCGGAGTGTGAGATCAGGGTCAGTACGTTCAGTCTGTAGTGTTCCTATGTAATTTGCACGCAGCCCAAACGAAAACGGAAATGCTGCGAGACGACTCTTTGCCGTCCAATTGGTTTGTGCCGAATAACGCGAGTAGCGTTCTAATTGCTCTCGCTCGTCGGGAGTAGCCGTGGTGTATTCGCCCCCAAGATGCAATGTGCCCAATGGCAAATGTACCCCCTTACCTATATATGCAAGCGTAGAAAGCGGATCTACCTTCGCGCGCACCTGCCAAGGGGTAACGCCTTGTTTGGCACGAAGCACAAAAGCACCACTACTCAGGTCGCCATAACGTGCAGAAGCAATACCGCGCAAGAGTTCTACATGCTCATAGTGGTCAGTGGAAAGCATACGGAGATCAATACCTGCATTTACCGTACTACGCTCGCTAATCTTTTGGTCGGCAGAGAGTGCATTGAGGTTCGCATTGTTTGAAATGGGTACGCCGTTCACAATGACGGCAGCACCAAGCGCCGTATTGTCGTCACTGCTCACTTGGCGAAGTGCCACTTGTTTCACATTATCCAAGCGACCATCTGTAGAGAGCTGCCCTGGAAGGAACTGTAGTACATCGGAGAGAGAGGATGGTTGTATATGTTCCAATGCCGTTTGATTGATTTGCAGTGCCGTCCCACTCTTTTGTGCAGCACGTGCAGTGATAACAACGTCCTCCAAGGCTAACGAAGTGGCATGCATACGAACCGTGTAGAACGTATCTATCGGGAAATTCAGTTGCACCGCATGAGGTTCGTAGCCCACGTAGGTCACCATAAAACGGTGCAAACCTGTAAGTTTACCACCTATTGCAAACTCGCCCTTCCGATTAGAGAGTGTTCCAATATTAAGGTCGGGAAGAAAAACCTGTGCCCGATTCGAGCGGCTTGCCTGTTTTCGCATCGACAACCCGCCCACGAAAAGGTGCTGCAACCGAAATCGTAACTAAAACGGTTAAGGCAAACGTTAACAGGACTATTCCAAAGCCCTTACAATAAAGCATTCCTCGTACCTGCACAATAACAGACAAAGCGCAATAAAGGTAGGGATTATAACCGCCTAGTCAAGCAATAGAGAAGAAATGGCTAGCTCTAATAAGAAGCTTAAGTGAGTGCGTATTTTCGTGTAGTACAAGAGAATAAATGTATAGACAATAAGATTGATAAAAAGAGAAATCCCCATTTCTGAGGATCGGAAGTATAAAATAAAAATAGGCTTTTAGGGTCGCGTGAGGAGGAAAAGCAACGAGTCTGAGTAGGGATATAGGAAAAGCAGAAAATAAAGAGGACTCTGGTCTCCCAGAGTCCTCCATAATACTTCAAGTAATTAGAAGCTTACTTTACCACCTTGAAAGCACGACGTGCTGCACCGTTTTCTACAACAACCATGTAGATACCTGCGGGTACATCTGTAACATCAAGCGCGATTTGGTTAGCACCATTAACAGCTACGCTGCGGAGTACAACACCTTGTGCATTTACAAGAGTTACACGGCTAGCTTCAGCTACTTCATTTACAGTTAGCATATCTGCAAATGGGTTGGGATATACACTAACTGCTGCGAAAGCGTTGTCTTCCACTGCGCCTGGCTTAGGAGTACCCTTAGCCTTTAAGGTCACTGTCAGAGTTGCATCTGCCTTAGGCATTACAACTTCGTACTTGTCACCCTTCAGAGTTGCGGCTGTTTCACCTAACTTTACAGAAGCTACTTCCTTCTTTGTATCGGTTACTTTAACATCAACAACCAGCTTACTACCTTCAGCTACTTGTCCCTCGTTTGCAACTGCTTTACCATCAACTGTTACTGTAACTGTAGCACCTTCAACCTTTGCAATCGTCAATTTGTGAGTCTTAGGAGCTTCGCCTTTAAGTTTTGCTTCGAGAGTTGCATCCTTGTCTGGCATTGTGAACTTAAATTCCAACGGCTTACCAGCCTCTGCTGTCAAAACATTTTCATCAAATTTCACTTCTCCAAGTTCCTTATCTGCTGGTACAGCAAATGTTACTGTATACTCTTTCGCCTCAACTGCATCTTTATTTGCAATCTCGGGCGAATAAGTTGCGGTAATACCAGCATCAAATTTCTCGGTTAACTTCTTACCTTCTGCAAACACACCACTTGCTATCAGCATCGCACTTCCGAGCAATGCTACCTTTAACCATGTAGAACCAAACTTCATAATCGTACCTATTTTAAGTTGTTAATACCAAGTTCATCAGTCTCACTGACCAATCTCAGGTCACAAAGGTAAGTCTTTTTTTCTAATCATATATATGGTTTTCTCACCGTTCCTGTACTCCTAATCATTTTTAGGCTCAATGTGAAAAATATATACACGAATTCTCTTTTTTCTTTTACAAAAAGACACAGAAGGCTATACCTCACATCTGTTCGCCTCCACCGTACGTTCACAAAAAAAGGAGTGCTTAGATCAGCACTCCTTATCTAAACGAAATTTCTACAACCCCTTCAAACTAAGACTTCTTTTCGTCACTAACTCGTAACCGTTCGAACTCTCGTAAGCCAGTTCCCGCTGGTATTAGATGACCACAAATTACGTTCTCCTTCAATCCTTCAAGGTTGTCTACTTTCGCACGGATTGCAGCATCATTCAAGACTTTCGTAGTTTCTTGGAAAGAGGCTGCCGCCATGAAACTGTTGGTTTGGAGAGCTGCGCGCGTAATTCCTTGCAAGATCTGTTCAGCCGTTGCAGGGCGCACATTTCGGAACTCCATAGGTATCATATCATTACGTTTAAGTGCCGAGTTTTCTTCTCTTGCTTGGCGCTCGGTAATGATTTGTCCTGCCTTATAACGCTTTGAGTCTCCTGCCCCTGTTACAATACACTTTCCAGCGATTGCGGCATTGCCATTGATGAAATCCCACTTATCTACAATATCGTGCTCGAGGAACAGCGTATCGCCAGAATCCACAATCTCAACCTTACGCATCATCTGTCGTACAATAACTTCAAAATGCTTGTTATTGATGACCACTCCTTGCGTGAGATAGACCTTCTGCACTTCATTGACAATGTACTCTTGCACAGCCGTCGGTCCTTGGATGGCAAGGATATCGCTGGGTGTTATCGCTCCGTTGGAGAGCGCCATTCCCGCCTTCACATAATCGCCATCTTGAACTAAAAGCTGTTTTGCAAGATTTATGCTGTAGGTTTTCGATTCGTTCAACTTCTGGTTAGTAACTGTAATTTCTCTTGCTCCACGCTTAATTTTCGGATTGACAGATACAATACCGTCAATTTCAGCAACAATAGCAGGGTTTGAAGGATTACGTGCTTCAAAGAGCTCTGTAACACGTGGTAAGCCTCCCGTAATATCGCCAGCCGACTCTCTAGCGCGAGGTATCTTTGCTATAATATCGCCAGGTTTGACGGTAGCTCCATCCTTGACAACGACGTGAGAGTTTACAAAGAGGTCATGACTTTTCAATACATCCCCCTCTTTGCCCAAGATACGAATCACTGGATACTTCGTTCTGTCACGCGACTCAATGATAATCATTTCCTTGTGCCCCGTCTGCGGATCGGCTTCTTCACGGTATGTAATGTCGCGAATAAGGGCATCAAACTCAACCTTACCACCGACTTCGGTCACCACAGGGTTGTTCCAAGTATCCCATGAACATACCAACGTTCCCGCCTCGACTATAGCATCCTCTTTTACATGGAGCAGGGCACCATACGGTACATCGTAGGCCTCAAGCGCCTCGCCTGTTTCGAGATCTTCTAGACGCACCGTTACCATACGCCCAACTACGACATCACATTTCTCGTTGTCTCGTTTTACCCCACGAATAACTTTGAGGTCATCGAAAACCAACTTTCCTTTGTGCTGTACTTTGATTGACGATGTAGCAGATGCCCCCGACGAGGTTCCTCCCGTATGGAAGGTTCGGAGCGTAAGCTGGGTTCCAGGTTCTCCGATAGACTGGGCTGCAATAATACCGACCGCTTCGCCCTTTTGCACCATTTGCGCCGTGGCAAGATTTCGCCCATAGCACTTAGCACAAACTCCAAACTGGGATTCGCACGTGAGCACCGAGCGGATTTCAACTTGGCGCACTTTGTGCTCGTTTATCAGATCGCATACCTTTTCAGTAAGCTCTGTACCCGCAGGAATTATAACATCTCCACTCTTTGGATCGCGTATATCGTCAACACAGACGCGTCCGAGTAGTTTGTCTGCGAACTCTTTCTGAGCATCCTCTTCTGTTTGCTCGTTCCGTTTCTGATAGGAAGCCATCAAACCACGCAGAGTTCCGCAGTCGTCTTCGGTAATTATGACATCTTGCGACACATCGACAAGACGACGCGTTAGATAACCAGCGTCAGCCGTTTTCAAAGCAGTATCTGCCAACCCTTTACGCGCACCGTGCGTCGAGATAAAGAACTCCAATACGGATAGTCCTTCCTTAAAGTTTGAGAGAATAGGGTTCTCTATGACATCATTATCGCTTGCTCCCGATTTTTGCGGCTTCGCCATCAGTCCACGCATTCCGCCCAGCTGACGGATCTGGTCTTTCGATCCACGAGCTCCCGAATCCAACATCATATACACAGAGTTGAAACCTTGGTTATCGTTTTTCAACTCTTTCATAAGCGAATCGGTCACCTCGGTAACAACGTTCTTCCAAGCATCTACCACTTGGTTATAACGTTCCTGATTCGTAACCAAGCCTAGCGTATAGTTACTCGTTATCTCGTCTACACGCGCATAGCCCGCTTCTACAATCTTTTGCTTGTTGACAGGGATGATAACGTCGTCGAGATTAAAGGAGAGACCTCCTTGAAAAGCCATGCGATACCCTAGCTCTTTAATATCGTCCAAGAACTGCGCAGTGCGTGCAATCCCCGTATGCTTGAGCACATCGCCAATTAAACCACGCAACGAACCTTTTGTTAGCAGAATGTTGATATAACCTAACTCTCTGGGAACACGAAGGTTGAAAAGAATACGTCCTACCGTGGTATCTATTAGTTTCCCATCGTATAGAACCTTGACCTTTGCATGCAGATCTACCGCCTTCTCGTTGTATGCGATTATAGCTTCTTCTGCGCCATAAAAGACTCTTCCAGCTCCTTTAGCGTTATCGCGAGGCTTTGTCATGTAGTAAAGCCCCAAGACCATGTCTTGCGAAGGCACTGTAATAGGTCTTCCATTTGCAGGGTTGAGAATGTTGTGCGAACCGAGCATGAGAAGTTGCGCTTCCACAATGGCAGCATTGCTTAGCGGCAAGTGTACCGCCATTTGGTCTCCGTCAAAGTCGGCGTTAAATGCCGTACAAGCGAGCGGGTGCAACTGTATAGCTTTCCCTTCAATGAGCTTTGGCTGGAAAGCCTGGATTCCTAGTCTGTGCAGAGTAGGAGCACGGTTCAAGAGAACAGGGTGTCCCTTAAGTTCATTTTCGAGTATGTCCCAAATGACAGGGTCGCGACGATCTACAATCTTTCGTGCCGACTTTACAGTTTTTACGACCCCACGATCCATGAGTTTCCGAATAATAAACGGCTTATATAATTCAGCCGCCATATCTTTCGGAAGACCACACTCGTGCATTTTCAATTCTGGTCCTACAACGATAACCGAACGAGCAGAGTAGTCTACACGTTTCCCGAGCAAGTTCTGACGGAAACGTCCTCGCTTCCCTTTCAAACTATCGCTTAGAGACTTTAGCGCACGATTGCCATCTGTACGCACGGTATTTGAACGCCGCGTATTATCAAATAGCGAGTCAACAGCTTCCTGCAGCATACGTTTCTCGTTTCGCAGAATCACATCTGGCGCTTTTATCTCCAGTAGTTTCTTCAAACGATTGTTACGTATAATGACACGTCGATATAGATCATTTAGGTCTGAGGTAGCAAAGCGTCCTCCATCAAGAGGTACTAGTGGTCGTAATTCGGGAGGAATAACTGGGACGATACGTAAAATCATCCACTCAGGCTTATTTACCCCCTTTGACTCTCTAAACGCTTCTACAACTTGCAAACGCTTCAGCGCTTCGTTCTTACGTTGTTGTGACGTTTCGTGCTCTACCTTATCGCGCAACGAGCTACTCAGTTCATCGAGATCTATATGCGAGAGTAATTGCTCGAGGGCTCCAGCCCCCATAGCCGCAACAAACTTATCGGGGTCGTCATCGGCTAAAGAAGCGTTGTTAGGGTTCACTTTGAGCGCCTCGGAATATTCTTCTTCGGTGAGAAGATCCATCTTTTTATAAGCGGTCTTCCCTGGATTCAGCACTACGTAGCGTTCATAATAAATGACCATCTCGAGCTTCTTGCTGGGAAGCCCTAAAAGATGCCCTATTTTGTTGGGCAACGAGCGAAAATACCAGATATGCGCGACAGGCACAACAAGTTCTATGTGTCCTGTGCGCTCTCTACGTACTTTCTTTTCTGTGACCTCAACACCACAACGATCGCAGACAATCCCTTTATAACGAACACGTTTATACTTTCCGCAATGACATTCAAAGTCCTTTACAGGACCGAAGATTTTCTCGCAAAAGAGACCGTCACGTTCGGGCTTATAAGTTCTGTAATTTATTGTTTCAGGTCGCACCACTTCGCCACTCGAACGCTCAAGGATTTCATTGGGTGCCGCCAAACTTATGGTGATGCTCGTAAACTGAGCCGACTCTTTATTTTCTTTACGATAAGCCATGAATCTTTCTGTTAAAAGCGCACACCTAATCAAATTTAATATTTAACCCAAGCCCCTTCAACTCATGCAGGAGTACGTTGAGAGACTCTGGTATCCCTGGTTTGGGCATCAATTCTCCCTTGACAATAGCCTCGTAAGTACGTGCACGTCCCTCTACATCGTCAGACTTTACCGTAAGTATTTCTTGGAGTATGTGCGCTGCCCCGAAGGCTTCAAGAGCCCAAACCTCCATTTCACCGAAACGTTGACCACCAAACTGCGCCTTTCCTCCCAACGGTTGCTGAGTTATGAGCGAGTATGGACCTATAGAACGAGCATGCATCTTGTCATCAACCATGTGTCCCAA
>CAUVMY010000025.1:0-10680 GCA_963552845.1 uncultured Bacteroidia bacterium | reverse complement strand
AAATGCAGATTCTACACGATTGAATTTGGTTCAGTCATAGAATTCAAAGCCTTGCCTCCGCAAGGCTACAGACGTGATTTTACTGCCCTTACAGGGCGCATGCAAGGGAAATTCTGTATTTACCCAAGGTGTCGCGCATACCATGCGCATACCATGCGCTTACCTTGGGCTAGATTGTGCTGCGCTTTCAGTGCGAAAAACAAAGTCACATTGCGGATTTGCGCCTACGGCGCGGTTGTAGATTGACATTCAAATTGTAGCGGCGCGCCATGGCACGCCGTACTTAATGCGAATAATTGATGTGCAGAGAATTATCGCAATACAAAAGACTGTTTTATGTAGCCTTGGGGAACATTAGCAACTGGTCGCGGTAGTACTCGTACTGCTTATGGCGGAGAGCTATTTCGCGCGGTAAGCCTTCGGTTAGGGAATTTGCGAAGGTATCGAACTTATCGAGGATGGACACGATCTTTTCTTGAACGTGGAGCGGGGGAAGGGGAATAAAAAAACATGCTACATCTTTTGCATAAACGTGCGGAACTCCTCCGCCTGTCTTCAACTCATGTATGCTATCTTGAATATTCTGAAGGTAATAATAAGCGTAACGAGGTAGAAGTTGAGTTTCGTCTGCTTTAATAGAAAAGGCATCGCTTACGAAAATAGGTTCATTCCAATACATTACAAAACCAGCATAAGCACCAGAGCCCGCTATTGTGATAGTTTCTCCATCTCTATTATACTGATTTATATAGTATGCTGGGTGTTGCCCACCAGCTATAACTGGATATTTCCCAGCCATCGAAGTCTTTTTTGTTACGGAAGTCCCCCGCTGCAACTTAGCCACCTCCCCCAGTGTTTTCCACTCCACCTCATTGCTGAAGGTTAGGAGCTTATTTCGGTAGTATTCGTACTGTTTTGCACGCGCCTCTAGCTCCGCCTCTAGCTCCGTAAACTTATCAAGGATGTCTACTATTTTTTCTTGAACTGAGAGGGGAGGGATGGGGATAGATATATTTTTGAATAGCGTCTTGGAAATATTGAAACGTGTAACGCCGTTCGCAGTTCGGACAATTTGACTTCGTACAAAGCTGGAACGGAACAGGTGCTTAGCAAAGTCTGGTAAGACTTTCACACCCTCATTGAAACGCATCCCAAAGGAAAAACTATTGAGATAAACGGGGTCTGAGAAGTTTACAGAGACAACCGACGAGAGCCCTACCTCATCTGGTGTTTCTGAAGAAAGAGTAAAAAGGATATCGCCATAACGAACTTCATTTTGATGCTCTTCTGCACTAATATAAACCTTTTCAAGTCGCTCGGGGTCTACGGCTAGGTTGTCAAATATGTTCTTGTAGGGAATATATGTCGCTCCTCCTTTTTCAAAGTCATGTCTGTTCTTACCTGTGAGCCCTCCATAAAAAACAGCTATTTCCCCCAGTGTTTTCCATTCCACAGGCGCACCCTGTAGCAAATCTCCTACGAATTTGAGCATGGCAAACGTTATGAATCGACTAGGCTAAAGTAACGAGAATTGCATCAATGTGGGGAAAACTATACGTACGACACGTTATAGGAGTTAAATACGCCATTTGCGTATTTTCGTTTGATATCTTATTCACGTCGTGCCATGGCGCATAAGAAGTTAAGAGTTGTGCAATGCGATCATAAAAATGCGAACTATACGTTTACGGGATTTCATGTTCCCTAATGTACATGGTTATCAGTGCTTTGCAGATTTTTGCTACCCACTACGTATTATTATGCGTCACCATGTTTCCTACTAAGTGCGGCAATATGGTATCTTTGTATAGCTATAAATAGTTAGGATACGATGGAGACGATTTGCTTGAACAACGAGGTAGCGACAACTATCTATCTGGAAGGGAGTTTAGAAAGACTATCTGAGATCTTGGGCAAGAGAAATGCCGTACTTATTGCCGATAAACACGTTGCTACATTACTAAAAGAGCAGTTACCTAAGTTGTTGACTTATACCGTTACTTCAGGCGAGCACAGTAAGAGTCTTCGCGAAGCCTCGGAGATCTATAGATGGTTACAGAACAACGGAATAGACCGCGATACAGTACTTGTGGGCTTAGGCGGTGGGGTTGTTTGCGATCTCACAGGCTTCGTAGCCGCCACTTATATGCGTGGTATACCCCTCATCTTAGTACCAACCACACTTCTGGCACAAGTAGATGCTAGCGTAGGTGGCAAGAATGCTGTAAACCTAGACGGTTTCAAAAATATTGTGGGAACTTTCTACCAACCCGAAGCGATACTCTGCGATTACTCCCTGCTAAATACGTTGCCCCTAGAAGAGATTCGCGGCGGCGTGGCAGAGATGATTAAACACTGCATGATTGCTGATGCTACCATGTTCGATTACTTCCATGCACACGCGGCAGCAATTTTGAGACTTGCCCCCGAGGTGATACGCGAGATCATTCCTTGGTCTATTCGCATCAAAAAAGATTTCATAGAAGCCGATCTTTTCGACCATGGTATTCGCCGCATACTCAACTTTGGGCACACGTGGGGGCACGCCGTAGAATCGGTTACAGGTATACACCACGGACTGGCAGTTGCCATTGGGATGTGCTTCGCTACACGCTTCGCAGTACACAAGGGGTATTGCGATGCTGAGCTCCTTGCGGCTCTAGAATCTCTGCTTATACAATTCGGGCTTCCTACTCGCACTGATGTACTCCCATGGGTCGTATTTGAAGCAATGAAGCGCGATAAAAAGCGCTCAGCTGGCGATATACATTTCATACTTCCGCAAGCGATAGGGCTCACTACTATCGTGGATGTATCTGTCGAAGAACTAAAATCGTTCATAAAGACCCTGTAACACATTTCACCGTAATGCGACCACCTATCTGCCTCGTACTCACTTCCTGCGAAATACCTGACACGCAAAAGTATCCGTCATCGGATTTTTGGGTCGAAGTTCGCTTCGATTGCATTGCAGGGTTCGACTGTCATTGCCCTGAAAAGCACGATACTTGGCTCTCTTCTTTGTTGAAGCTGTACAAAAATGTACTCGTAACCTTCCGACCGCAAAGCTGTGTAGAACAACAAAACGAGATTCGTTATCTGTGCTACTGCCATTGGGTAAAAATGGGAGTTCCCTATATAGATATCGATTTCTACGAGCCTTTTGCCGAAGAGCTCATAGCACTTTGTAAACACCAAGAGGAGAGAACGCAGATTATTCTTTCACACCACATTTACCAATACGACGGTAATCTGACCAAAATTCGACACATAATACGGGAAATGAAAAAGTACAATCCCGTATTTTGCAAAATGGCAGTACGCTGTTCGGAGGCAATGCAAGCACTCGAATTATTGTCGCTCTACAAAGAGTTCCCGCACGACCTTATTTTTTCCATGGGATGCGAAGGCGGTTTCAGTCGTATTGCTATACCTTTTTTGGGCGCACCATACACCTACGCTGCCTATTCCGATTGTATCGCTCCAGGGTTGTTGCCAGCCGATCTGCTACTAGCCATCTTCGATTGGTGGGATAAGCACAATGCCTAATTCTGCACTACGATTTGCTCTGCTCGGCTACCCTGTGGAGCATTCGCTAAGTCCTACCCTGTTTACCTATTTCGCACAACAAGCCCACAGACCAATCTCCTATCACTTACTCTCTCGCCATATCCCTGAGGAAGCAGGCGAAGCGGCGTTGCGCTCTACCCTACTGTGGGCATTTGAAGCACTACACCTCGATGCACTCAACATTACATCGCCGTACAAATTACGAGTTGGGGCGCTTTGTACCCCGAGTCCCGAGCACACAGCACACCTAGCAACTGGCGCGGTTAATCTTGTATGGCAGCACAACGACGTTTTGTACGGTACAAACACCGATATCGTAGGAGCTGAATATCTTATTGAAAAGGCGAATGTGCGGGCTTACCAATTGCCCGTCCTCGTTTTGGGTGCTGGCGGAGCGGCAGAACCCGTTTTGCAAGCACTTAGAAATGAGAATATTGATTGCATTTGTTGTAACAGGACAAACGAAAAAGCACTAAAATTAGCAGACAAATATTCTGCTTCATTTCTTGCATACGAAGAACTACACAGGTTCTGTAAACCCCTCATTCTTTTTTCAGTACTTCCCCACAATGTCCCACTACCACCCATTCACCCTGAAATTGTTCGATCGACCATAGATGTAGCTTATGTTGATTCATCATTGCGCGAATTTGCACTTTCGCTGGGCATTCCCTACACTTCGGGCTATGGATGGCTATTTGCGCAAGCTGTAGCCAATTATCGAATCATTTCAGGCGATACAACAACACCCCTACCCTACCGCGAGACGGTACAAGATTAGGGTATGAAACCAGTGCTATTTTGCCAAGCTCACAATATAATGTGATACGCAACGACTGGAGAACATATTTGTGTCGTTATTGAAGTTACAGGACTGCATATTTCTCGCACAAATCAGATAAAGAAAAACAATAAGTATTTATGGCACATAATTGGGTTTTACCAGGCGTTATCGCTGATACGATTGATGTACCAAGCTCAAAAAGTGTTGCTCTTCGCTATCTTCTTATTGCCTCTGTCGCACGCGGCAAGTCCACTATAGACAATCTGACCTATTGCGATGATGTCGAAGCATTACTCTCCAATTTTGAATCATTGGGAATTGCCTATACGCGCAATGCGCGAACCATTCGACTAAACGGCGGGCGTTGGCAAAAAGCAGAGCAGATAAACTGCGGCGAGTCGGGGTTCTTAGCCCGCACGCTTCCTTTTTTTTGCGCAGCACAAGGCATAGAATGCGAGATTGTAGGAAGAGGTACCCTATTACACCGTGATTTACAAGACCTTGTCTCCATCTTCCAGGCAGCAGGCGGCAGTGGTAAGTTGAGCAGCGCTAAACTGCCTTTACATGTAACTCCGTTCGCAATAAATGAACGCATAGAAATAGGGAGACAGACTTCGTCTCAATCACTCTCTGGGCTACTTATGGCACTGCCTCTTGTAAATCGCCATACTTCTATATATTTCAGCAATCCTGTAAGCAAAGGATATATTACATTAACTCTTGACGCAATTCGAGAATTTGAAGCGTTATATGAAGAAATTGAAGATGTTTGTAATACCTTAGTGTTCTCTTCCAGTGCCTATTTAGGACGTAAGGTGTCTGTACCTGGGGATTGGAGTGCGGCTGCCCAGCTCCTTGCAGCACTTCAGGTAGGCGATTCTATTCTTCTGCACGGACTGGAGCGCAATAGTATGCAACCCGATAAAGCAATCGTAGCTCTTTCCGAAAAATTAGGTTTTACCTATCGTTGGGAGAACACGGGAGTACGTGTCTCACTCCTACGTCGTCCATCCTGTTTTTCATTCGATGCAACAAATTGTCCCGATCTCTTCCCCGCATTAGCGGCAATAGCAGCACAGTGTGAAGGCGAAACGCGTATTGTCGGCATTGAACGATTACGAAACAAAGAATCGGATCGAGCAGCAGCTTTGGTCGCAATGCTAGACCAGTACGGAATTGCGAGTAGAATTGATGGTGATGCACTCTATGTAAGAGGAGGGAAGCCACAACCCAAAGGAGTTATACCATGTGCACATGATCACCGTATTGCGATGGCTGCTGGAGCCATTGCCTTACGATGTAAGGAACGCGTGTATCTGGACGATATGACATGTGTTCGGAAGTCTTTCCCTAATTTTTTTGATGTTCTAATCCCCAACAAAAAGAGATAATCTCCCCACAACAATAAGAATTTAGACACGAATTTGCGTAAAAGACTGGACAAAATAAAGGCGCTCTCTTCGCACACAGAGAGCGCCTTTATTTTTAATCAAAAAGTTCAGAGCACAACACCTATATTTCCATAATCGTGAAATCTACACGACGGTTACGGGCTCGTCCCTCCTTCGTCTTGTTGGACGCTTTAGGTTTGTCTGGTCCGAAGCCGCGCGCTTGGAAACGATCTTTGCTAATGCCTTGTTCAATAATGTAGAGAGCTACTGAACGAGCACGCTCCTTAGAAAGTCTCTTATTCGTTGCCGCACTTCCTATATTGTCAGTATGACCACCAATTTCTACCTTCACATTCGGGTACTCTTGGAAGAACTCTACGAGAGCATTCAAGGAACGGTAAGATTCTTCCTTCAACTTGCTCTTACCCGTCTCAAAGAAGATATTTTCAATATCAACCGACTGACCTACCTCTAGCGGAGTTACATAGAAGTCGCGTTTTACCACATCGCGCGGTTTCGCCTTGGAGAGGTCAACCACTTCTAGCTTGTTGTAATAATTGTGCACACTAGGCACCAAATCGTAATCTGTACCAGGCACAAGCTTGAGTGTATAAGTTGCATCCTTGGGGTTGTATACAAAGCCGTCGGAAAGAACTTTGTTTACCTTCATTTTTGCCTCTACGCTTGGGTCAAGGGGTTGCCCCGTCTTGGTATCAATCAGACGACCTTTGAGGGTTACCAGATTGTCTAACTTCGGCTTTGCGGGTACGTTCTGCGTAAGGGATGCAAATTCGTTAAACTTCGTCAGATCCACTTCGGTCGGGATCGCGTCGTACTCATTAGCTTTTACCGAGAAGGTATACTTACGCCCAAAGGGCAGATCTACCGTATAGGTTGATTTAGCAGCATCGAACTTCACGTCGTTACTCGGATTTCCATCAATCAAGAGTTGCGGCTTATTCCTCGCAGGTATCGCTGTTTGCGACAAACTGTTCATCAAAACCCCCGAAATCCGTACGTACGGCAAAGACTTAAGCGTAAGCCTTACTTCATGTTCCGAATAGAGCCTCGAGCCCGACACATCAACTACTGCTGTGTCTGACGTATAGTTAGGCAGATGTGCCGTAAAGACATATTTCTGATTGAGCGGGAGAAGTGCAAAGAAGGTCGCGTCGGTCATAACGATTGAGTCGCTCGGCACACCGTTGATACGCACCTCTATTTCCTTGTCTTTGGGCATCAGTTCACCCGTACGGGCATTTACCAAATACCCCTTAACCTGAATCCACGGACGCTCTTCTACAAGCATTACACGGAATATGTCCGACTTCCCGAAAGACTCACGCAACGAAGCGAAATAAGCAAATGTACCACTGGGCTGAGGCGAGAAGTACGAATCCCACAATGAGGAATTTACCGTATCGGAGATTTTGTGGAGATCCTTCCACTCGATCATTGCCTCTTTTACGAATTTCACCGAGTCCTTTGGAGACATTCTCAACGAATCCTTGCGCACCTTTACAGGGGCAACAGAGTAAAGTGCGCCTGCATCGCGATCTGTCTTGTTGCGTTTGGCACTAAAATAGAGACGACCGTCGTACGGAGCAAAGTAGGGTGACTCGGCGTGATAGAAGTCTTTGAACGGACCTTTTAAGCGTTTTGGAGCAGAATACTCACCAGGCTTTATCTGGTAGGATACATACATTTTCATACGCTTTCCTGCCCAACGCGAAGCAAAAGACATGAAGATGTATTTCGCATCTGGGGTAATCATCGCTGTAGTGAAATCTCCCTCATCCTTCCAGCTATACCAAGGCATTTTAATGCGAACGGGTTTCCCCCATTCGCCACCTTCGCCCTTCTTTATGAAAGAGAATCCTCGGCGTAGCCAGTTTTCGCCCTTCTTATCGAAAATTCCTCCGATTAGAAAAGTCTTCCCATCTGCCAACACTCCATATAGAGCATTGTAACGAGCTATGTTGACCGAGTTCGGAAGGCGTACAGGGTCAGACCACCCGCCGTCACTTTTCTTGGTCGTCATCCAAATATCTTGGCTATCTAACCCAAAATGGTTTTCCTTGTGGTTCATACGGCTGAAGAACAGCGTATCGCCTGTAATAGATGCTACAGGGTTTACCTCTGCGCATTCCGAATTTACCACAGCCCCCAGATTCTTAGGAGGGAAAGATTGTGCCCACAGCGCCGAACACGTAAAGAGGAAGAGCGCGAGTAGTAAGCTAGTGCTTACCCACTGATAAGAACGATTTGCCATCGTATAAAAGACTTTAATGGTATTCATTGTGTCACGCCTCCCTTCTTTTGAGTCAATTGATTATTGGGATAGAGCGGTCCGATGACGATGTTAAAGCCGACACGGATGTTGGTAGCTTGCAGATCAAGAGGTCTGATGAGCCCATAGAGATTATCAGCAATGAGATAGAATTGGCAAATGCCAGGGCTGAAAACTAGCCCCGTCCCGAAATTAAGAAACGAGCGCTGATTGTAACTAACAGCAAATTGCCCCGAGAAAAGGGCGCTATAGCCTTGCTGTATAGAAGCCGTAACAGACGGATAGAATTGTCCCTGATGCACAATACCCGCGAGCGATAGTCCTGCTTCTGTTTGACGTGCAAAACGGTACTGCCCCATGAGGTAGAATTTGGGCGAGAGCCAAGTATTGTAAGGATCTCCTTTCGTATTGTTATCTAGTTTGGCATTGATCTGGTCTTTGAGACTCTCAAGAAAACCCCAGTCAATCGCATTATGATTTAGGATATTTGAGAAACCAGGCGCTCCCACAAATTCGGACTCCTTGCCTTCTAACTTAGCACATCCTGTTTGGTCGCCCCAATGTATCATACCAAGGTCGGTAAAGGCAAATGTGAGTTTCAATTCTCTCAATTTCGGCAACGTATAAGAAACGGCTCCTGAAAGGGCAAAGCCAGGATTGGAGAGATTAAAATAAGTTCCAGGGCGCATATAGTCTGGCACCTTGGGAAGATTATTCGAACCATACGGAAGCCCAGCAGTACGAATCTCTGCGTCTGTTCTCAAAACATGGGCATAGCGCCTGTCGGGATCGTCAAGAACGGTAGCACTAAGGTTCTTTACATCGAGATCTGCATTGGCATTCCCTGCCAAAAGGCTAATGCGTCCGCCTATTACCCAGTCCCGATCTACGGGATGTGATGCCCCGATCGAGAGTTCTGTATAATTCGTCACGTTGAGACGCATTTGATGGAGGTCGAGCTTCTTTCCTAGCATCCACTTGTTGCCTTCCAAGGCGAATTTCAACAAGTCGGTTGGGTAAAGAAAAGATTGCGTTGTCTGATTCCGCATTCCGAACCAGAAGAACCAACGTTGCCACGCCATGCGGAAGTGCAAGAGATCCGTAGAGAATTCGACATACTCCTGTGCGAGACTATGTTTTGCACTTTCCGAAACTACAAGCGACGGATACCACGTACGTTTCGAATCTCCCTTAGAGATATCGCGGAGACTAAATGCATTGCTGATAACCCCTGCTTCTAGTGACGAAATAACGGGCAGCCCTATACTAAATCTGTGCATAGGACGCACAGCAGCATTCGCCCACGAGGACTGGAAAGCCAAATCATTGTAGGGCAAGAGCATCTGTGTCTGTGCTTGACTCGAAAGCCAGCACGCAACTACCAAGAAGGTAGCCAATAAAAGCTTTTTCATCTCAAGATTTCCTCCCTACTTTGTCGTTTCTTTTACCGAATCGATAAAATCAATCGGATGGTCGATATACCCCTTAAGCTCGAGCGCTAATTGTAATATCAACTCGTCGTCTTTAAGAATCCGAACATTCTTATTCTGATCTGCATTGGGAGTCGTAAAGATATAAGAGATTTGCAGCGAAGACGCATTCTTTGAAAGTCTCTCATAATCGCCTCGTGAAAGATTGCAGTGATGCTCGGTAAAGGCAGGTTTCGATACTCGCCCATTATCGCCCACTTCTCCACAAGGGATAAAGATCGACTTTCCCTCGAGCGTCTTCTCGTTGTTAAGACCTAGTTTAAGCACACTATTCCCACTCTTATCAACGAAGTTCAACTCAGCATAGCCCTCAAGAGGCAAATTATTGAGGAAGCCGATATGTAAAACAATTGCATCTTTTACCTCGTCGGGATTCCCTGGGTTTTGCAAATAGTTGAGGTATTTAGCTGGGAATGCCTCAGCCGTTACGGCGAGTTTTTGGTTCATCACAGCTTTTGTAATTGTGCCAAAGAAGGGCATACGAACCTCAATTTCGAGGTTTACAACACCGTCGAGGGGTAGCTCCTTATCCTCTGTAGTAGATCCCGAAGTAGAGGAAGAGACATAAACATCGGTCACGTCAACTAAATACAAGCCGTTGCTGAATACATCGCTTATGTTGGAATTCTCTTTGTTGAGCTCAAGAGTTTTCTCTGCTGCATCAGCTAAAGAATTAGCTAGTGGCGTAGTGGGGTCTGTGGTTATTTGTAGAGCTTTGTTTTTTTCTTCTTCAGGAAGCGTAGTAAGATCCTTGTTCTTAACCTCTAGACCGTTTTTGAAAGGCGAACCTTCCAGATCCTCGCGTCCTTCACTTGGTTTTGCTATAATCTTTCCCACATAGAGCGCAACGGGCAAATTCTCAGCCTTTTTCGCAGTAAATCGTATGCTGGCATCGGGGAGCGAGAATTTCGCACTAGATGCCGTGGAGAAGACGTCGAGATTATAGTGGATATTCGTTTTTTCGGTAGGCGCAGAAGACAATGTTGAAATATGACCTATTGCCTTGCGCAAGAAAAGATTACGGAAAGTAACTTGGGCATAAAGGCGGATTTTCGAGTCGGTATTGCCCGTAAGCTTTAGGCTAGTGAACTCATAAGTAAGTACGTTATAGTTTGAGCCATCTTTCATTTTGATGAAGGCTGTTGCATCATCTAT
>CAUVMY010000024.1:0-10749 GCA_963552845.1 uncultured Bacteroidia bacterium | reverse complement strand
GCTATTGTATCCCCATTGATACGGATAATGGAGTTTTGTTTTTTGATGCTCTAAGCAAAGCGTATTTTTTTCTATCAAAAGAACGCTATGAGCAAATCTATTCATCTGATGGATTTTTGATCGATGCGCTTTCGGAAAAAGAGAAAGAAGATTTGAAAAGTAGTGGTTTCTTAGTCGACGATTCTAATATTCAACAGAAATTGGTAGTTGCCGCAAAACATAAAGCAAGATTACATAAGCGTAATTTTCACATAATAGTGAATCCTACCCTTGATTGCAACTTGCGATGCTGGTATTGCTACGAATCGCACGTAAAAAATAGCAGATTAACTCCAGATGTTTTGGAAGGAATATGCCACTGTATCGAGATTAAATATCTCGAAGACAACATAGAGACTCTACAGTTAAGTTTCTTTGGGGGCGAACCTCTGCTAGCAAAGGATGAAGTGAAACAATTGCTGCATTTCGCAGAAGATTTCTGCAATGAGCATCAGATAAAGTTGTCTGTTGATATCACTACGAATGGAACTCTTTTTTCTTCTCAATTCCTTTTTACACTTGCGAATCTAGATGTTGTTTTTCAGATAACTCTTGATGGAGAACGACAGAAACATGACTCTGTCAGGTGTACTAAAGGAAACGCAAAAGGTACGTATGATACGATCACAAAAAATATTTTCAAAGTACTGTCCATGCTACCAAATGCGAGAATAAGATTACGCATCAATTATGATGCACAGACGTTAAACCATACAGATGACCTTTTGTCATTCATTGGAACATTGGACAGAGGTAGAGTAACGATCTCTATGCACAAAGTATGGCAGGTCAATACAGAAGTTATAGATGAAGACAAACTTCTGGATTTTTTGTTCGCCATCAAGGGGTTTGGCTTCGATGTAGGCGTACAAGGCTATCCTATTGAAGCAAGCACCTGTTATGCAGACTGCTTGAATTCGTGTGTTGTGAACTATAATGGCGATGTGTACAAATGTACGGCTCGAAGTTTTGATACACAAAATAGGTGTGGGTATCTGACACCGCAGGGGATCATTGTTTGGGACTATGACAAATTGAAAGAGTATTGCTTTTGTTCCATTCCTGCACGATGTAAGGTCTGTAAAATACTGCCTATCTGTTCTGGAATTTGTAGTCAGCAACGGATTGAAAGGGGTGACGAAGAACAATGTATACTCGATAAAAAAACGACCATTGAGGATGTTGTTCTCATGAGATATTATCTCACTACAAACAAGTAAAGAGTAGAAAAATGAAGTTGAAAGTTATAGTTCTGATTGTAATGTGTGCTTTTTTTTCAGGGGTTAAGAGTCAAGAAAACACGACCTATTTTTTCATGGGGCATGTATTTTCTATAGATGAAAAGGGCGAGGAAATTCGTCATCCCTATCTACCTGTTCTGTTGGCATATAAAGATAAACCTGAAGATGTTGTGGCTGTACGTTTAACCAATATGGTGGGTATCGTAAGTTTTAAAGAAATTCCAATAGATATATATAAAGATTATATATTTACTCTCTTACTTCCCAAAGGAGAACGAAAATTCTTCTTTGCCAAAAATACCTCAGCGCCTAGCTTCAAAAGTGGGAATTACAATACACATATACAGCTTGACCGAGAGGTTAGTAAATACTACAATAAAGAAATCGAAAAGATGGAAAAAGGTGAGGAGGAGATGAATATAATTCCTTGGCTAATTAAACATAATTCTTGGTTAGAGAAAGACGGAGACAATCTTGTAAGTAAAGAATCGAAATTGCCAGTATACATTTTTGTTAACGGACAACGAATTCTTTCTAAATCGCTGCAACGACTCACTAACGTACTCATAATGGCTGCGGTAAAAGAAGTTATTGTAGCAAGGTACATTGAACCTAATGATTACTATGAGGGGGTCATAGATATTCATCTGACAATGGGGGATTATCCTGGCTTTGGGCGAAGAGCATCTAGTACGCTCCCAGAGATTAAGTAGAGGGGCAAAATATAAGAGGTAAGGGGAGGCACAAAGTGAGATACAGATATTTATCGTGGATGCTTTATGCAACGCTACTGTGATTTGATAATCAGCATTTTCGTGTCAGGCTGTGCTGCTTAAAATATGATAGTGATATAGGAGTCTGTGCATCTACTTTGTAGCATTTCTCCTCGTTGATTTTGAATCAGTGGTGTGGCAAAATGGTAGACTATTGTTTTGTCACACCTACTCGAAAATATCACGACGAGCATATTCATTACGTAACCCGAATCGATTTTTCTTTATACTCAAAAGAAAATTCGCTGTGTAACTATTCGTATAATTGATCGTCCTATGGACAAGGTAAAAGTAACGGTAAAAAAACACAATAGATGAAGTTAAAATTGTTATTGCTATTCTCCTTGTGTGTATATTTCTTTAATGCACTAGGGCAGGTGAACACCACTTATTTTTTCCTAGGGAATGTTTATAGTGTGCGAGAACACGGACTCGAAAAGCGTTACCCCTACTTACCTGTTTACCTCTCGCTAAAAGAAAAGCCTGATGAGGTTATCGCCGTGGGAATGACGGATGCCGTAGGAACGATCTCTTTTAAAGGCACGCCTATGGATATTGCTAAGGCATACATTTTTACATTGCCACTTCCCGATAGAGAACGGAAATTTGTATTTAATGGAATACCGAATCCCTCGTTCAAATCTGGTAATGTTACCGTACATACTCGAATAGATGAAGAGTGTAAGCAAAGCTATTTTGAGCGCAAAGTACTACAGCCCGAAAAGGCGGATGAAGACAAGAAATTTGCCGAGTGGTTACGTCAGCAAAACGTAGGAATAGAATGTGAGGGAAACAACTTTTTCGATAAAGAGTCGGAAAGAAGCTACAGAATTATGTTCAATGGCGTATCGCTTCCTGCCGATAAAACGAAGCAAGTATTGGGGTTGGTAACGATGGAAATGATAAAAAACGTCTTTATCGTACAGCTGACCCTCCCAGATGATAACTTCGCAGGGGCGATAGATATCCGTCTTATTGAAGGCGAAGTACCTACAATTAAGACGACCACCTTCTCGCTAGACGAGCTGTAAACGAGTTATCCTCTACCTGTTTTTACTTTATGGGCAGGGGGCTTTGTGCTTTTTCATTGTCTCTTGCCTCTTTTTATTTCCTTAGAGAATTGATACATGAAACAAATTGCCATATTTTTTTTCATCCTTTTTACGTTTGTCTCCCCCCTCTTTGCACAACTCCAACTGGAGGGCAAAGTACTTGATGTCAATACGAAGCAAGGGATCGAATTAGCCGTTGTCGTACTGCGTAGCCTGAAGGATACTACACAGGTGAAAAATACGGTGACGGATAAGAATGGGGAGTACATTTTTGCAGGGGTGCGTGTGGGTAGATATGAGTTGCAGATACATATACTGGGCTACGAATCTAAGGTGACTCCCATCCGCCTAATAATGCCTTCGGCAGGTAATGTGGTAAAACGCCAAGACTCGCTGCGTGAAGAAAATCACAATATTGATGATGTGCGTGTAGAGGGTACTCGTTCGCGTACAGCCGATAAACGCATTTTTACATTCTCTAAGGAGGATGTAAAACAAGCCTACACGAGTTTTGAACTCATAAAAACACTGCCCGTGGTGCAAGAAGATCTTATCAGCGATGGCTTAAAAGGACTACGTGGCGGTTCCGTGGCAATTCTCATAAATGGCGTAAAAGCTACCTACAACGATGTACGCATGATCCCGAAAGAGAAGATCAAACGCATAGAAGCCTACGAGATTCCGCCTGCACGTTATCGGAATGTGGAGAGCGTACTCAATATTGTCACCTACCACTTAGACGACGGTATTGCACTCGGAGGTGAAGTAAACCATGCATTTACTACAGGTTTCGGAGATGATAACGTTTATTTTTCTTGGATTCGCGGAAAGCATAAACTAGGCGTCGAATATCGTTTATCGTACCGAGACTATCGCGACCGACGTATGAAGGAGGAGTTTCGTTACACCTTATCGGGCTTAAAACATCAATTGACTTACAATAAAAAGGATCATTTTGGCTATACAACACATTCGCCACGCTTGCGCTACTCTTTTGTAAATGACGAGAAAACTGTAGTAGAGATAGTCGTACAACCTTCGTTTGAAAACCGATTTAACCACGGGACTGGTACAGGACTCTACCAGAAAGAGACGCAAACAGATAAGCAACTACGCACATTGAACGACGGTAAAACGCGCACCTTCAATCCCTCAGTAGATCTCTATTTGTGGAAACGCCTAACCGCTAAAGATGAGATTAGTCTGAACCTCGTAGGTACGAGTTTCGGAGTCAATACGAAAAATCAGAATAAAGAGGAAAACATCTCCGATGGTTTAGTAATTTATGGCGACGATCGGACGCTGGAAAATCAAAAATACTCTGCCATTGGCGAAATTATCTATACTCGCAATTTTGGGTCTATTAAGTGGAATACAGGCTACGAAGGCTCTTTTGCCTTTTTGCATTCTAAAGCGAAAAACCTGTACGGCGATTTCAATTATCATAGTCGTTTCTTTTCGCAGTATGCCTATACCGAATTAGCAGGCTTGTACGGTCGTCTCTCATATCGTTTTAGCGTTGGCATTAAGCACACCAACAATATAGTGGACAAGCAACGAACCCCACAATGGGGAGTTACCCCCAAGGTCACATTGTCCTATATGTGGGGAGGAGGTCACACCACGCAACTGCACTATTTTTGGGATCTCGAAACACCAGGCATTAACGAACTAAGCACGAATATTTCCAATCGGTCAATCGATATACTTGAAACGGGGAACCCCAAAGTAATCGGAGAAAGCGCGCATGCCGCAACGCTAGTGCATACTTTTGAGAATCAATACCTCTCTCTGAATTGTGCTTATATATCTGCTTATGCAAGCAATCCGTTTGTAGAATATTACGAAGAGCGAGGAGGCAAACTATGGAATACTGTTGCCAACGGATACCACACGTGGCAAAACGGAGGTCTATTAGCTGCTACTATAAAACCCTTCGGCAACAACTATTTGCAATTGCAAGGCTACATCATTCCTGTTTACAATGTGTTGCGTTCCGAATATATCAATATATCGCGTTGGACTTGGGAAAACAATCTCAACCTAAAGCTTAACTACAAGAACTTTACGCTTGCCTACCAGTACCGCGTACCTTTTTACAACTTAGAGCGCTCAGATATCAGCTTGAGTGAGAATATGCATCACCTAAAGCTACGCTACCAGTGGAACAAATGGCAGTTCTCTGGAGGACTGCTATTTATTGGCGAACCTTCGCATTATCACAATGTATCGTTAGCAGGTTCGCGCGTCTTTCATGCGACAGAAACATGGATTTACGACAATAAGAACATGATAACTTTTGGGGTTGCTTTCCACTTCCAGTCTGGGCAACAGGCGAAACAGTATGAAAAGCTCCTGAACAACTCCGATACGAGTGCCCCTACGCGGTAAAAAAAATCTATGAGGTTCAAGCATATTCAACAACGTGATGCCATGGATTGCGGCGCTACAGCGCTTGCAATGATTGTAGCGTATTATAGTCAAAACCCTGACATCGCGCGTATCAGAGCATTATGTGCTCCAAGTAAGCTGGGGGTCTCGCTGTTAGCAATTAGCGAAGCTGCAACACAATTGGGCTTCAAAACTGTAGGTGGGCGTATTACTGTCGACGATTTAGTACGCAAAAACATCTTGCCCTGCATTATTCATTGGGAGCAGGAACATTTTGTTGTTCTCTATCGCATCAAAAAATTGTCCCACGGTCAGTATCGCTTCTACATAGCCGATCCAGGGCGTGGTTTGCTCATTTACGAGACGCAAGAATTTTTTTCGCATTGGGTGAGCGACAAGATCTATGGGGTTGAAAGCGGTATCGCACTTTTATTAGAACCGACCGATTTGTTCTTTAACCAGTCTTCGCCCCTCACCCCCTCAAAGCGCCGTACGACTGTTCTCTGGGGGTATTTGAAGCGGCATCGTCGTTTCTTCGCTCAACTAATCTTAGGGTTGTTTATTGGCTCTTTTTTACAGCTTGTATTTCCATTCCTTACCCAGTCGATAGTAGATACTGGCATCGGAGGACGTGACATCGGCTTTATCTGGCTTGTTTTGTTAGCCGAGATGATGTTACTTTTCAGTCGCACCATTGTAGATTTTCTTCGTTCAAAGCTCTTACTCCATATCTCAACACGCATAAATATTGCCCTGATCTCTGATTTTTTTATTAAACTCATGAAACTCCCCATGCGCTTCTTCGATACTAAGCTCGTGGGCGATCTTATTCAACGTATTGAGGATCATAGACGTGTGGAACGATTTCTGACTTCTAGTAGTCTCAGTCTTCTGTTTTCCGTCTTTAGTTTCCTAGTATTTGGCGTTGTGCTGGCAATATACAATCTCCCGATCTTTTTTGTATTTCTCTTTGGAACTGTGCTGTATGCATCGTGGATTTGTCTTTTTTTAAGAAAGCGGCGTATACTAGATTATAAGTATTTCGAGCAAGCTGGTATAAACCAAAATGTAACCTTCCAGCTAATTAACGGGATGCAAGAGATCAAACTTCAGGGATGTGAACAACGAAAACGTTGGGAGTGGGAAGATGTACAAGCCGATCTTTTTACCACCAATTTACAAGCTCTCAACTTACAACAAGTGCAGCAGGCGGGAAGTGTTACAATCAATGAATTAAAAAATATTGTGATTACGATTCTTGCCGCAACCGCCGTAATACACGGAAATATGACTTTAGGGATGATGCTTGCTGTACAATATATTATTGGGCAACTCAATAGCCCCGTAGAACAACTCATACAGTTTATATACTCGTGGCAGGACGTGAGTATTAGCCTCGACCGCATGAATGAGATACACAGAGAGGTAGATGAAGAGAACTCTGACCGGACATGCAGCAATTATACTGCAAGTAGTACTAAGGGACACTCTATAACTCTTTCCTCACTTTCTTTTAAGTATGATGTGCTGAGCACGAAAGAAATCTTATCAGATGTAAATCTGACCATACCGAATGGCAAAGTCACGGCGATAGTAGGGGCAAGTGGTAGTGGGAAAACGACTCTCGTAAAACTGTTATTAGGCTTTTATGAGCCTTTACAGGGCGAAATCCGAATCGGCGATGTGAACTTAAATCAGTGTAATCTACACTGGTGGCGCAGTCAATGTGGCGCAGTAATGCAGGAAGGTTTTCTCTTCTCAGACACGATTGCTCGTAATATTGCCATTGCCGATGATATGCCTAACATGGAGCGAATCCGAGCTGCTGCTCGCGTTGCGCAAATTGCAGATTATGTAGAAAATTTGCCGTTGGCATACAACACTAAAATAGGGCAAGATGGGCAGGGACTTAGTCAGGGTCAACGACAGCGTATCTTGATCGCACGCGTTGTCTATAAGAATCCATTATTTGTTTTTTTAGACGAAGCGACCAATTCTCTAGATGCGAATAATGAGCGTGCAATTACTGAAAATCTTGTCGAATTTTACCAGGGCAAAACGGTAGTTGTAGTGGCTCACCGCCTTTCCACAGTACGTAATGCAGATCAGATTGTCGTACTGGATGAAGGAAAGATAGTGGAATGTGGCACGCATAATGAATTGATTGAACGACATGGGCATTACTTTGCCTTAGTAAAAAATCAACTGGAGCTTGGTAATTAAGATGGAAGAGATAACACCAGAGCGCGATTTTGAACTAAGGAGTGAAAAAGTACGAAGTGTTGTGGGGCGTGTCCCATCCATATTTATCCGCTACGGGATAACAGCAATTACGGGTGCGCTTATTGTGCTTATCGTAGTAGCTCATTTTCTCCCTTACAAACAAGTATTTTCGGGCGTTGCCTCGATCTATGCTCAAGACTTGCCTAATAGAACCGACACTGCTACAGTCCGAATCTTATTGCGTTTTCAAACGCAACGCCCAGACCCAAATTTGAGCGGAGTCTCATTTTGTCTGATTACAACTAATGGTTGTATTGAAGGGGAATTGTATCGAATTTCGCCGATTCGTGATACACTGGAAAGGCAAGAAGCATATTGCCGATTTTATGCACCAAATCTTTCTCTAGTTGCAAACAAGTCTGTTGATTTTTATGCAACATACTCCTCGTCTTCGCTCTTAGACGAGATGCTTGGGCGACTTTTTAAGTAGATGGTGTTATATCGAAACCGTTATTCTTCGGGAAGAGTCATTACTGGTCATAGTGTGTTGGTTGAGCCAAAGCGTTGTTGTGTGGTATTCTGTTTCGGCATACGCGGTTGCCAATGACGCAGGCGGAACTGCTCAAAAAGTATGCGCTCGAGGTTCTCCTGCGGCCCAGGAGCAGGCGATAGAATGATACGCCCCTCGGGATCTAGCAAGAAATACGTGGGATAGGTACGTACATCGTAGTCGCGAATAAGGTTCGGCGCATCGCCGTAGTATAAAAACGTCCACGGGTAATGAGTCGCCACCACGAAGTGATGCATAGAGGCAGAGTCCTGATCTGCACAAATTGAGACTATGCGGAGATGCTCGCCATAACGCTCTTGATAACGATTCAGTAGTTAGAAGTCCTGAATACAACTATAAGACGTTGTGGTGCAAAAACAGAGTAGTACCAAATTGCCTCGAAAATCTTTTAAGCTTATCGACTCCCCGTTCGCATCTTTTAGCGTAAAAGAGTAAGGGATGAACCCTGGCAAGAACTTAGAGATCCGTTCGCGAATCTGTTGCGCTATGTTTGTATGTTCAGGAATGTCTGTCGTGCTGTAGATAGAATCCACGATGCTAAAAAGGGCATTGCGCGAGAAATTGCTACTAAAAAACTCATCATACAACCCTTTAAGGATAACCAGCTCGCGGAGCGTGTCGTTCGTCAGATGATCGTTCTGCGCCAATATCTCCTTAAGCTTCGTGTAATTTCTCTCCTTCGAGATTGCATTATAGATTTGTTGCCCGTCCTCCGTACGTCCGTGGTAGACAAGATACTTGTCATACACAATGTTGAACAGCTCCATATAAGCTGGGTTGCGGTGCAGCACACTCCTGTTTTGAAAATAAGCCTTCGAAAGGGCTTGTATTCGCTGTGTCTCCGTCATATAACTCATAAGCCCAATACGGTATTCCTTGTACTGATTGGCGAATTCGTACTGCGCGGGGATAGTGTAGCTTTTCAGTTTTTCTACAAGACGCTTGCCAGATACCAACGAATCGCGGTCTGCAATTCGAGGCAATGTGACATTGGAAATAGAATCTACGTAGGCATCGAAACGCGCGATAAGATCGTTGGTCGATTTACCGTCGCCATTAAGGTCTCGCAGTTGAAGGACTACGGGATCGAAATAAGGGTTAAGGCGTTCGCTCTCTGTTTTGTCGCGACGCGGGGGAAATGCAATTCGGTAATTCCTCCCCTCCTCCATGTACATGTAGCAAGTATAGACCCCAAGATCTACCATCACCAGCTGCGTCTCGAAAAGAGGGAATTCGACACGAAAAGCACCATCGGGCGCTACGGTTGTTTTAGCCAGCACTTCACGCTGCTGCGTTATGTAGTCTGTGCGTGTAAAAAACTCTATTTCTTCACCTGCATACCCCTTCTCTTGCCCCACGACTACCACCTTTTTAGTCTGTGCTATCGCATTTTGAGGCAAAAATACAGTGAAGAAGAGGATGACTGGTATAGTTGCTAGGCAGGAGAGAGCCTTCTTACGTAAAAACGCCCTTAAATGCGTTTGAAGCGATGTGGTAGATGCCATCTAGTCAATCGCGTCTGTTCGCCTGTAGTTGCGGATATCGATCTCGGTGGGCAAGAAAGCACTTGCGTCGTAGCCATGTACTAGTAGATCGCGTACTACGGTAGAGGCAATGGGGGCATGTTCCTTGCGGGTGACAAGAAAGACGGTCTCAACGTCGGGGTAAACCATGTTGTTGGCCTGAGCTATAGTGCGTTCGTAATCAAAATCTGTACCCGAACGAAGCCCGCGTATGAGGAAGCGCGCTCCGTATTGGCGACAGAGGTCAACAGTCAGTCCACTGAAGGAGGCAACCTCAATGTTCGTGTTATTAGGGAACGAATCGCGTATGATAGCTTCACGGCTTTCGAGGGGGAAGAGCGTTTGTTTTGCACTATTGATGCCAATGGCAATAATGAGACGATCAAACAGAGCAAGGGCTCGAAGCGCGATGTCCTGATGCCCAAGAGTAAAGGGATCGAAAGAGCCCGCAAAAACAGCAATACGTTCCATAAAATCTTTTCGTAGTATAACGTTCAGTAGCTGAAAAACGTGTAAACAGCACGAATTTTGTAATTTAGGAAATTGATGCTACACACATCTCGAGGCTAGAAGAACAAAACTATGAAATGCTAAGGCATTGATAAAATCGAATGAATGTGTTGCGTGCAGTTTATTCCTGTTCTCGGAGAATTATTCCTAAAAGTGCGACTGTGCATAAAATATGGCATGATGAAAGATCTGGTTCGTTTCCTAGAAGCTTTGCAGCGGAGTCTTATCCTAAACATAATTGGTGCATTACTTTTTTTCCTTTTCTTCTTCATCGCTATTGATGCGGGGAATGCAATGCAACAAATAGCAGTTTGTGTGGGGATGGCATTGTATGCCTTTTTCATCATATTGGAAGGTTTCCGTACGTATCGAAATATAAAATCGCGCAAATAAAGATTTGGGTAAATAATTTGCATTTCTCGTTTG
>CAUVMY010000023.1:0-11206 GCA_963552845.1 uncultured Bacteroidia bacterium | reverse complement strand
GACGACGAAGACATGAAAGAAGCAGGGGAAGAATATGCTGAAATAGTAGATGTCCCCTTTGAACAAGTACCATACGACGTTGTGTAGAACACATAATACGATTATTGTCTTGTACACCACCTACTTAAATAGCCAGAAGGATAAGTGCTGAATATAAAGAGTGCGTTGATATTTGGTTAGTGTTCTATGAGTGAAGAAATTTTAAAGGCCTTAATGCAGCTCTTCGCAATTATTGCGAAGCAGGATGAAGGGCTTGGAGAAAGTGAACGCGCTTATGTAGAAGCGTTCTTGAAGCAGCAAATCAACGCAGAAGCTGTTGCCGATTATTTGACCCTGTTTGACGGATACGTCAGTGATGATAAGGGAGGAAGCGGAAGTAAACTAACCTCCGTAAAAGATTCTGTCCGTATTCTGGGAATCTGCAAGAAGATCAATAAAACGCTGACGCAAAAACAAAAGGTCGTTGTCCTCGTACGCCTTTTTGAATTGGTCAGTGCGGAAGGGAAGTTTAGTGAACAACGTATGGCTATTATCAATACCGTTTCGGAGGTATTCAAAGTAGAGCCAGAGGAGTTTGCGGATATCGAGACTTTCGTCTTGAGTAAGGATCTACTGACATTAACACGCCCAACCATATTGATTATACATGCGAATGGACTTTGTGCTCATGAACACGATGACGCGGCACACTGCAAGGAAATTCGCGTAGATTCTCTAGATCTGCCGTTGGCAATCTTGCGAATAAAATCGGAGGATCTCTATTTCTTGCGTTATACTGGGCATGAAGATCTTTATCTCAATGGCTTGTCAATACACAATCGACGGATTTACCTTTTTGCCAACGGGAGTAGCATAAAATTGCCAAAGGGCAAACCCATCTATTACACAGATGTGGTCTCGCACTTTATGGTCGATTTGAGTTTGATTCCCATTTCGTACGTTGTTGACAACATCTCATATCGTTTTCCCAATGGTGCTTTAGGGTTGAGAAATATTTCCTTCTCCGAAGAACATGGTCGCTTAGTGGGTATTATGGGAGCGAGCGGAGCAGGGAAAACGACACTCCTAAATGTCCTGTCAGGAGCCTCAATACCCTCGGAAGGCGAGGTAAGAATCAATGGTCTAGATTTGTATAAAGACAAGGAACATCTTGAAGGTACAATTGGCGTTATTCCACAAGATGACCTATTGATTGAGGAATTGACGGTCTTTCAGAATTTGTATTATAGTGCAAAACTGTGCTTCCGAGATAAAACCGAGAAAGAACTCACAGATTTAGTAGACCGTACACTTGCCAGTCTTGGACTATTGGAACGCAAAGATCTAAAAGTTGGTTCCCCTCTAAATAAGATGATCTCTGGTGGGCAACGAAAGCGGCTTAACATTGCGCTTGAGTTGATAAGAGAACCATCTATTCTATTCGTAGATGAACCAACTTCAGGACTCTCGTCGCGAGATTCGGAGAATGTGATGGATTTACTCCGTGAGTTGACGCTTAAGGGGAAACTGATCTTTGTTGTAATACATCAACCATCGTCGGAGATCTATAAGATGTTCGATGATATGCTGATCCTTGATACAGGGGGCTATTTAGTCTATTGGGGGAATCCTGTAGAAGCCGTAATGTATTTCAAAAAGGCTGATGCACAGGTCAATAGTGATGTTGGCGAGTGTCCGACTTGTGGCAATGTGAATCCCGAATTGATTTTCAATATCATAGAGTCGCATGTTGTAGACGAGTTCGGACGTTATACCCCTAAAAGAAAAGTGTCACCGCAGCGTTGGGAAGAGATCTTTAAGGAGGCAAAACCACCTGTACATGTAAATGAGGAGTCCGTGCCACCTCCCAAATCCTTGAATATTCCCTCGCGATTTAGGCAGTTCCTAATCTATACTGCACGAGACTTTCGCTCCAAGATTAGCAATACGCAATATATCGTATTGAATTTGTTAGAAACGCCAGTACTAGCTTTCATATTGGCGTACGTAATACGTTATATTCCTGATCCGAATTCTTCGGTATATGTTTTCAGAGAGAATGAAAACATTCCAATATATATTTTTATGGCACTGATAGTTGCTCTGTTTATCGGACTGACGGTTAGTGCCGAAGAAATATTCAAGGATCGGAAGATCTTAAAACGAGAGCAGTACTTAAATTTAAGCCGAACCTCTTATCTTTTTAGCAAGATATTTATACTACTGGTTCTGTCAGCCATACAGACTCTCTCTTTTGTTTTGATCGCTAATAGTATACTAGCGCTCCGCGGCTTGAATATGGAATATTGGTTGATTTTGTTTTCAACCGCTGTCTGTGCTAATTTAATAGGCTTGAATATCTCGGCTACATTCAATAGTGCAGTCACTATTTACATAGTCATCCCGCTCTTGATGATTCCTATGATGGTGCTTTCGGGAGCGATGTTTTCATTTGAAAAGTTGAACCGTGCAGTTGGTAGCTTCGATCGCGTTCCCATAATTGCCGAATTTATGCCAACTAAATGGGGGTATGAGGCGCTAGTTGTACTCCAGTTTAAGGATAACGAGTTCCAGCGACATTTTTATGATATGGAAAAGGTGGAACGTAATGCGAACTATAAAACAGTCTATCTACTTCCAGAATTACAAAAACGTCTAGAGTATTGTATTGATAATTGGGAGCTGCGTGATAGTGCTAGTGTAGCCAAGAAAATGCAAGACGCATTGGCGGTCCTGCATCGTAGTCTCTTGCGAGAGCACGACGTAGAGGCTGCGGAAATCCCGTATGATTATCTCTCAGCCTTGAATTACGACAGTGTCACAGAGGAAGCGCTCTATGAAACCGTTGGCTACCTAGAGCAGTTGCAAGAGAAGTACGCGAAAATATTTGGCGAAAAGAATAAACAGCGGGATGCGATCATTTCACATCTCATGGCAACAGAACCTCAGTTGTATGAAGCGAAACGTGCGGCATACCACAATGAAAGTGTTGCAGATTTAGCACAGAAAGTGTTTGAAAAGAATAAAATCTTGCAATTCAAAGATCAACTCGTACAACAATATGACCCGATTTATCGTGACCCGATCCCAAATTGTTATTTTGATATTGGAGCGCACTTTTTAGCACCACGTAAACACTTTATGGGACATTATTTCGATACATACTGGTTCGACCTAGTTATTCTTTGGGTAATGAGTGCTTTTCTTTATTTGTCTTTACATCTAGAGTTGTTGAGACGGATTGGAAATGTTTTTGCAATTTTGCATAGAGGCTTTAGAAAGCAACGATAGGGGAGTAGATACGCGTTGCATTCGTGCAATATTGTATGTCGTTAGAATAAAAAGGATTATGAGAGTGAAAAAAACGATAATTTATGCTTTTGCATTGGTAGGACTTCTGTTAGGAGGGTGTCAATGCTCACGGACTGGTCCAGACGCATCGCAAGATTTTAATATACCAGATTCGCTTAAAGACGAGCAAGAGGTTGAGTTGTCAGAGGGTGTTACTGAGAAGATGGTTGAGAATATATCTTCTCCTGTTGAGACAGCTGCACTTATCAAGCGCCTGAAGGTGCCATTTAACAAGGATTTCCTAATCTCTACCGACGTGGCGGATCATCTCAATACTAATTTTGAAAAGGCTTTGGGGCTTGGACTGTATGGAACTGATTTGGGGTATCTCAACATGTACGAGAAAACCTCTAGTGTCTTGAATTATATATCTTCCGTAAAGTCTCTTGCTGATGGAATCCAGGTGGGGCAGTTTTTTGATTTTGCTACGTTAAAACGACTTGCTTCCAATAATGAGAATCTTGACTCTCTGATTTATATTTCACAGCAAAGCTACAACAAGATTGATCGATATCTTCGAACTACGAATCGCGCCTCATTGAGTGTTGTAATTGTAACAGGAGTGTGGATCGAGGGAATGTATCTATCAACACGCGTTGCTCAGATTACAAAGAATCGAAAAATGGAGGAGAGTGTGGCAGATCAGAAAGTTGTTTTGGCAACCTTAATCCCCATTTTGCGCGTATACGAAAGAGATCAGGACATTAAAGAACTAGCTGACCGTTTAGAATTTTTACGGGAGTTGTATGAAGAAGTCCGGATTACGTATGAACAAGGGACACCTGAAACTAGGATAGTAGACGGTAAATTGGTAGTAGAGCAAAAGGATAAGCAGATTGTTGATTATTCTCCCGAATTGATGCAGCAGCTTATGAACGAGATAATCTCGATACGTACTGAATTGATAACACCTAAGGGGTAAAAGATTATGAAACGAGTATTGTTGGCAGCGGTAGTGTTGCTTTCTTTGATATTTGCTCCAGGGCTGGCGTTTGGTCAGTCAGAAGATGAACTTTTGGATATTTGTGGTGCCTTAGCGGGGGCTGAGGCAACTTATCTGCGCGATTTTAAGATTCGGCTGGATGCCGCAGATCCGCCTCCTATACAGCGCTATCCGATAGTCTTGAAAAAGGGTAATCGCTATCGTTTCTCGATAGCGAGCTCAAAAGATTTTGAGGGGACAATGAAGCTAGAACTGTTTGATAGTAATCGATTGATGGCTACAACAAATAATCCTGCTACGGGACAGGACTTCCCTTCTTTTGATTACATCTGTACGAAAACAGGCGCATATCACCTCTTTTTCTCATTTAAGGATGGGAAAGCTGGGATGGGAGTTGGTGTACTGTCTTTATTAGATGCTGATAATTAGAAGGATACTGATATGAGGACAAAGACTGCAGCGATTGCTGTTGTCATACTTCTCTGTTCGAACTTTATCTATACTGGTTGTCAGAGGAGTTCTACTCCTACGCAGGTGACTTTGGCGTAGGAGGAGCAACATGTTTCGCCGCTAGAATTTGGTCTCGATGTTGTTAATTCTGCTGGAGCTATCTCATTTGCAGTGTCGCCAGTCGCATATTATGATTTGTTCGGTCTAATGCGTATTGGGGCAGAAAGTGAGACGAAACAGTTGCTTGAGCAATATCAGATGTCTTTTAATGCACAGGCACAAATAAAGAAATTAAGCCCTTCTGTTAATTTCATGCATATCTCTGATGTCTGGGCGGCTAATTCCCGAGAATTCAGTTCATGGTATGGCGATACCATCAATTTGTGCGGTTATATGTTTCATGGTTTACCGTGGGAGAATGACGAGGAGGTTGCTTCTTTTATAAACGACTGGATTGATGAGATGTCTCAGGGCGAGATACCTTTTTATTTCTCTCACGAAGAGTGTCCCCGATTTGTTAAAAATCGAAGTTCTTTTTACGAATGTGGCAAAGTTTATTGCTGCTTGGAAGCAACCCTTAAAGAAATATGAAGAAGGGGCTTTTCGTCAGCGTCCTGACGCGGAGAATCCGTATGCAATGGGGGCGCAGCGTATGGAAATATTTGTGAGCAATCCCAGTTGTGAAGGCTGGTATTCCGAAAATGAACACGAACAGGTTCTCTCTCTCCCATACGAGGATGCTGTATATCGCTTGATGATAGTATTGCCACATAATCCGATTCAAGTAGAACGCCCTTGGGAAACTTATTCCATTGACCGCTTGAAAGAGCTTGAGACAGGCTTGCAGTATGTTTCAAATATTGACGTTCATTTGGTGAACTTTCAGACGATTTCAAATGTCTATTTAAGTGAATCTATGGCGGAGCGGGAAGTTGGAGAAGAGGATACCACGGGTATACTTGCTAATTTGCGATGTCTTTTCACAGTTCCTGCAAATTACCCAAAAATGTTTACAGATCCCTCCGCGGTAGAGTTAGCTCCGATTATGCAGGAATGTATGTTTGAGATTACGGCAGAGGGGAGTGCTAATGGCGAGAATGGTTTGCCTAGTGCTTTACCAGAAGTAGAGTTTGCGCCTAGTGCATTGTACTCTTTTGTAACAGATCGTCCTTTTCTCTACATCCTTTACAGGGAAGATTTGGGGATAGATAATGCACTATTTTTAGGTATCTACGAGTAATAATTGTTCCTTCTGAACTAAAAGAAAGGAAGTCCTATACTAGGGCTTCCTTTTTCGTTAAAGTTTTCTGCGAAACTTCAAAATGCTGCTCTGGGATACTGGTGTTGTCCGGAGGTCTTATGGTAGATAAAACCTGCGAAGAGCGGTGTCTGTCTCCATGTGCTCTGTGTCTCTTTGCGCATTCTGAAAATGCCCATTTGAATTCCGATGTAATTAAAAAGGCGCAACTCATGCTGCGCCTTTTATGTTGAAGTTTATTGCCTCGTGTACTAGAAGCGGTATGCTAGCCCTAGACCAAACATTTGGCGTACTTGCAGTGCCGCTACAGGTTTGCCTGCTGCATTGGGAAACTTCTGGTCGTCATCGTAAATCAAGGTAAGTTGAGCACGTGCTGTTAGGAAGCTGCTCAACTTGAAATCGAGCAATAGGTCGTAGTTTACATCAATATTCTGCGGATTGTCAAGATAGTTCGAGAAAAGTTCGAGCTTCGTTGCCAACCCTAACATGTTGTTGAAATAGGAATTGGTATACCCTAACTTAATGTATCCACCGAGTTCGGTGCGTAAGTTTTCGCCTGGTGTAATCCGAACTCCTGCATTATCAAATGTGCCCTTCTTTACGCCAAATGCTCCGCGATCTGCAAGGTCTTGGTTCATTACGAATGTCCAACGAGCTGTAAGTGGGGAAATAAGCGCGGAAAAATGATTGTCTGGCTTATAGTTCGCGCCAAGCGACAACTGGAGGTAAAGAGGGGCAGCAAAGTCCGAAATTACATTCTTTGTGTCTGGATATTTGTACCCTTCGGCAAACTGTGTCTTCAAGCCAAATAGGGCACTGTAGTACCATGTCTGAGTGGCTTGATACCCATACTGCGAGGCGAAATCAATTTTATCCAGATTCTTGATTACGTCTTTATCGCCTTGTTTCATAAGCCCATACCCCAATTCTAGGGTGTTTTGCCATAACCGTTTGTCTTTTGCATACTTCAGGTCTAACAAAGCCGATGCTTGTCCTCCTAATGTATTTTCGCCCCCCGCGACCCAATTTGTCAAAGCCACTTGGTTAAAGGTGGCAGATAGATTGCCCGAAAAGACCCAAGCACTGTCGCGTGAAAGAACAACACCTTGCGCTCTTGCGCTACTTATAAACAGGAGCATTGCTGCCACCGCAACTACTAGGGACAAACTTCTGTTTCTCATCTTTTTATTTTCTCAAAATTGTTAGTGAACTGACACTACTGGCATTTCTGTCTAAGTTATACCAAACTCTCTCTGTATACGGTGCACGGGTTGCGAATGTTTACCGTTAATTCAACGCATACTTTGCTTTTTCCAACCAAAATACATGCCAAATGTGAGGCAATGTTGAATCGTATAATGATCGAGGTTTGGGTGTTGGAATATTTCTACATTTGACGTTGTTATTATGTTAGGGTTGAAGCATGGAGATCGAGATAGATAGCGTCTCGTTAGAGAAACGTTTTTTGCGCTATGTGAAGATTGATACGCAGAGTGCCCCTATTCATTCTACTTATCCGTCTACGGAGGGACAATGGACACTTCTCCACCTCCTAAAGTCTGAATTAGAAGCACTGGGGTTAGAGGAGGTTGTAATAGACGAATATGGCTATGTTATGGGGAGACTCGCAGGGCGCAACTGCCAGTTCGATGCTCCATCTGTAGGTTTTCTTGCTCATGTCGACACCTCTCCTGATGCGCCAGGTGCTGGCGTAAAACCTCGCATTGTAGAGAGTTACTCTGGAGGCGAGATCGTTTTAGGGAACGGGCAAGTGCTTTCCCCCACAGAATCGCCAGAGCTTCTCTCGTATGTTGGGCAACGTCTCATCGTAACAGATGGAACTACACTATTGGGCGCAGACGACAAAGCAGGAGTTGCTGCCATCGTAGAAGCGCTTCGTTATTTATCGCTTCACCCAGAGGTGTCGCACGCACCGCTTTGTATCGCCTTTACTCCTGATGAGGAGATAGGCGAGGGTGTACGTTTTTTTGATCTTACGAAGTTTGGTGCAACATTTGCCTATACTGTTGATGGAGGGCATCTCGGGGAACTTTCCTACGAGAACTTCAATGCGGCAGGTGTTGAGGTTCGTTTTCGCGGCATAAATGTTCACCCTGGCGAGGCCAAAGGAAAAATGCGTAATGCTGCGCGGATTGCTATAGAGTTCGATTCGCTCTTGGGTGTCACCGATCGTCCTGAGACTACTGAAGGTCGCGAAGGTTTTTTTCATTTACATCAGATGGAAGGTAACGAAACAGAAGCGAAACTCTCGTACCTTATCCGTGAATTTGACTATGAGATTTTTTGTCAACGAAAACGGAAACTCGAGGGCTTGGCAACCTTACTCAATCACCGTTATGGAGCAGATACTGTAACTGTCGCTATAAAGGATCAGTATCCCAACATGATTTCATACCTTGACGCATCAATGCACATTGTGGAACGGGCAAAAGAGGTTTTTGAGGAAGCTGGTATTATACCCGATTATAGCCCTATACGAGGTGGTACAGATGGAGTGCGGCTAACAGAGCGAGGGTTACCGTGTCCAAACCTTTTCGCAGGAGGTCTGAATTTTCATAGCGTCTTGGAATATTTGCCAGTGCGTAGCATGGCAAAGGCAAGCGAGGTGATTGTGCGTCTAGCCCATAGTTTTGCGGGAAATACAAATGAAAGCCTATGCAAGAAGACACAATAGAAAAATTTATGCGTTTGGCGATAGATCTCGCCACCAATAACGTCCGAAACGGAGGGGGACCGTTCGGAGCAGTAATTGTTCGTAATGGACAAATTGTAGGAACAGGAGTAAATCGCGTCACAGCAAACTGCGACCCGACAGCACATGCTGAAATACTTGCTATACGAGAGGCAGCGCGTTTCCTAAACACTCATATACTGGGAGACTGCGTGCTCTTCACTTCATGCGAACCTTGCCCAATGTGTCTTGCTGCTATTTATTGGGCACACATTACGACAGTTTATTTCGGGAATTCTAAAGCGCAAGCGCAGCATATTGGTTTTGATGATTCGCTCATTTACCAACAACTCGGCTACCCTATTGAGAAGCGTGCTGTTGCCATGCATCGTGTTTGTGAAAAAGAAGCATTAGAGTCCTTTCTTCTGTGGAGTGATACGGAAGATAAAATACCGTATTAGACAAGTTCGTTATAACGGGCAGGAAGTCGTGGCGTTTCGTGCAATTTCGGTAATAAATCCGTTTTGCGACGATGTGGATTACATCTCCTGCATGTCTCGATGATTGGATTTTTGTTCTTAGAGTGCTTGTCGTGTAACAACAACCTTAATACATAGTTCTCTCAAAGAAACCCTAAATAGAGGATTGCCTTTTATGAGAGAAGGATGCTAGCTTGGGGTATTTTGTATTGTCTCGCTTCTGTTGCATTAAAAATTATACGACAGACCTAAATAAAAGACGCGACATCCGTGGTGTCGCCAGCCTGTTCGGTGCGAATAATCTAAGGCGTAGAGTGCGCGGTTTTGGTTCTGTCGATCGAGTATATTTCGCACGGAAGCAAATAGAATAAGCATAGAGCGTTCACTTAGAAACCATACTTTGTTGTAAGAGAAATCGAGTGTCTGGTATGTATTATAATGCGCCGTTCCATATTCACCCCATAAAGGGATGATTTGCTCGGGTGAAGAGAAGCCTCCCTCAATGGGAGTATAGGCAAGTCCTGGATGTATCAAAAATGCCAACGAGAACTTCCCCCAAGTAGAGTTGGTATAGCTTATTAGACCCTTTATGAGGTAGTTCATCTGGTTGAGGGCGTTGTACCATCGGTCACGAAACCTAATGCGTGCCCAAAGATAGGTATAGGCTGTAGAGAGATAGAAGTTGCCTAGCTGCTTACTTACGGAAAGCTCGCCACCTGCAATACGTCGAACGATGTATTCTGCGCGATAGTCTGTTGCCTCAAATGCTGTTGTCTTCTCTCGCTTATAGTAGAGGGCAGATTGGAGCTCGAACTCGTTGTAATGGTAGACGTAGTCTAGTGCCAATTGCTGCGATTGGGCAGGTCGGTACTCCCATACATTGTACTGCGGCGTAGTGTGCCCCCAGTACTGACCTATGCTCAGGAGCAAGGCATGATACGCCAGAAAAGCATATTTTGCGTTGGCTTGTGCCGAAATACGAAATGGTTGCTCAAAAGAGGGGAGTTGTAGGCGTCCGCCGACCCCGAGTGTTACTTTTTTCGCGAAGCGATGCTTGAGATACAAGTAACTCTCGAGAGAACGAAAAAAAGCACTGGTATCTCTCGCAACAGAGGGGGCTTCTGGTCGCTGTGCAAAATAGAACTTAGGGAATACGCCGTGCTGACGTGTCTGTTCGTCGGTAAAAATAAGTCCAGCTTCGAGAGATAGCCACGACGGATTGTATTTCAGCACGGTACTTGCATAGCAATTGAGTGGCAGTTCGTGTAAATCGGTGTTCCCGAGCTGATAATGCGTTTTCGCGTGGTCATACCCTACGTTGGTAAGCCAGAAGAGTTCTCCGAAGCGCGCCTCTATGTTTAATACATTGAAGTTGCGCTTGTTGCGGTATCTCATTTCTCCCTGATACCCGTAGGTATAACTCTGCACAGCATAGTGTTCGTCGATAGCGTATGCGTAGAGGTTGAGGGCAACGCGTTTCCCGAGCATGGTATGTGCATTGATAGCACCATCTAACGAGCCGAATCTGTGCAAGTCTTCTGTCTTGGCGTTCAGGGTTAAGAAGGCAGGAGAATACATGTAGTTGGCATAAAGTTGCACAAACGAATACGAACCTAACGGTTGGGAATGTAGAATGCTAGCTGTTGCCAGCGAGGCTACAACTGAGGTATTTCGCGCAGAGAGTTCACGTTTCGTTTGTATTTCTACCGCGCCTGCTAGGGCATTGGTAAAAGCCAGCGGCGCGTTGCTTGCGTAGGTATTCTGCCTATCAATAAACTCGGTAGAGAAAAGACTAAATGCTCCCGTGCCATCCAGTTCGGCATTGCGAACAGGGTGGTAAATGGGGACATTGTTGAAGACAACACGCGAGAAGCCTCCTGCACTCCCGCGTAGCTCGGGTTCAGCCCCTTCGGTGGTATTGGTCGAGGCGGGGTGAGAGGTTACTACTTTCAGAGCATCGGCACTAGCCCGAGGGTCGTTGTAAATATCGAGCACCTTTAGCTCTTTTACCGAGAATTCGCGCGTTGTAGAGGGCGATGCTATGATGTAGGTGT
>CAUVMY010000022.1:0-11622 GCA_963552845.1 uncultured Bacteroidia bacterium | reverse complement strand
TTCTGTTAATATCGGCGAATTAGAAGACCATCTTGCAGACCGCTGCGAGTTTACGATACTGCCTCAACCAGAGGAATGGGGAGCGGGGATGCTGAACAAGGAACTTTTCCGAGCTCTTAATGCGGATTCTCCTATTTCGGTACTCGTGAATAACGAATTAAAAGTGCATAGACTCTATACGCACTATAAACAAGAAGAACTTAACACGGCAGTTGTGCATCTTTATCGTGCTGCTCGTACATCGATGGAAGAAAATGGAGCCAATTCACTCTACTTGGCTCTTGGTATGTTACGCTGGTATGAAAGTGAAACAAGCGATGTGGCACGATATGCTCCCGTGATACTGCTACCTATAGAACTCCTTAAAAAGTCCTCGAAACAAGGCTATGTCCTTCGTTCTCGTGATGAAGACACGCTAATCAACATTACGCTACTTGAAAAGCTACGACAAGATTTTGGCATCAATATAGGCGGTCTAGACCCACTACCACGCGACGAGCATGGTGTAGATATAACTCTAATTTTTTCCACAATACGTATGGCCGTAATGGCGCAAAAACGTTGGGATATTGAAGAAGTGGTGCTGGTAGGTCTTTTTTCGTTTAGCAAATTTGTAATGTGGAACGACCTCCACAATAATGCCGAAAAACTTGCTCGTAACAAAGTGGTGCAGTGCCTTTTGGCTCAAAAGAACATAGGACTAGAGCCGCTACCCGAGAGTCAAGATTTTGATGCCGTCTATAAACCCGCCGATGTTGCACTCCCTGTGAGTGCCGATGCCTACCAATTAGGGGCTGTTGTGGCTGCAGCTGCGGGGAAAAGTTTCATACTCCACGGTCCTCCTGGGACGGGTAAATCGCAGACCATTACGAATATCATAGCGAATGCTCTTTATCATGGGCAGAAAGTACTCTTTGTAGCGGAGAAAATGGCAGCCCTTGCCGTAGTGCAGAAGCGTCTGAATCAGATTGGATTAGAACCCTTCTGTCTGGAACTCTTCTCCAACAAGGCGAGTAAAACAGAGGTTTTACGCCAATTACAAGCTTCAGTAGATATTGCAGAGTATCAACAAGTAGAGAATTACACAGCGGAATCGGAACGTCTTCTAGCGTTGCGAGAAGAACTTGCAGGGTTTGTAAAGCTCATGCACAAGCCCCTGAAGATAGGGTTCTCTCTCTATGAAGCTATGGGACGCTATTTGGTACTCGCGGCACAATTCTCCAAAATCTCTTCGGCTTTCTCTATTGCCAATCCAAGTACCCTCACGGCGGAGGAGTTTATTGAGCTGGAGGAAGACCTTGGGAAAACACAAGCCACTGTGCAAGTATGTGGGAGTATAGCCTCGCATCCTTTAGCGCGTGTTGGGAAGGTTAACTATACTCCATTACTAGAGCAAGAGGCAAAGGAACATTTGTCGGAACTCTTACAACACATTGCTCAGTTTTCCCCTATATATCAAGATATAATCACAACACTCTTAGGAGAAAAAGAATTATTAAGCAGTGCTACGCAACTAGAACAGTTAGCAGAACTTATTACCATATTACAGGGGGGGAAAGAGGTCTTAGTAGATGTATTGCTTACAGCGCGACCCCAAGAAGCGTTGAAAGAGATTGCGATCTTTATAGAACACGGACTGCAATTTGCAGAGTTGAAAAAACGGTTATTGGCGGATTATGATCCGCGCATTCTGGAAGAGGATGTCTTAGCTCTCGAGCGGGCTTGGTATAGTGCACGAACACAATGGTTTTTACCCAAATATTTTGCCTCACATAAATTCTGCAAGCAGTTGTCGTTCTATCGTCGGCATCATACCTCTATCACGAATGCCGAAGTTCCCATTTTACTCGAGGAGTTGCGTAATTATCATGCAGAACGTGACTACATAACCCAATCAGACACCTGCAAGTTTCTAAACAAGCTCTGGAAAGGTGATGCTTCTGACTGGGAACTTCTTGCTTCTGCTTTGAAAACAACGCAATTGCTTGTCGATGCCATTCTGGTACTTGCGGGAAATGCGGTCTTTGTAAAAGCCGACCGACTCACCTTAACAACGGCACTCGCTAACGGATTGCAAAACTTTTTGGCACTGCATCAACAAGAATTGCAAGCCTTTGTTGATGGTTACAAAAAACTACGGACGCTGCAATTAGAGGTCGCTAGATTACTAAATTTCACGTTACCGCAACCTACTACCGATTACATAAAGTTTGCACAAATCTACTACGAGAAACTACGCGAAAATCTGGATAAATTGCGCGATTGGGAGAACTGGCTCGTGCAGCGAACTTTGTTAGAGCAAAAGGGGTATACATCCTTCTTACAGAGTATTGAGACTGGAGAAATCCCCCCCGAACGTTTGAAAGATACTTTCCTTTTTGTTTTTTATCAGACGCTCATTCTCGAGGTCGTGAGTGCAAATCCGCAATTGGCGCATTTTAATAGTACGCTATTCGAGCAGGAAATAGGACGTTTCCGAAAACTGAGTGAGCGCTTCGAACATTATACGCAGCTTGAACTTTTCGCACGGTTAGCTGCCTCACTGCCTGCAATGCAGACAGATGCAAATAGCAACTCCGAGCTAGGATTTCTACAGCGAAACTTACGAAACAATGGGCGAGGTGTTCCCCTTCGCAAATTGTTTGAGGGCTTAGGGAATTTTCTCCCGCGCCTTAAGCCGTGTATGCTTATGAGCCCGATCTCGGTGGCGCAGTATATAGACCTTGATGCGATGAAGTTCGATCTCGTAATCTTTGACGAAGCTTCGCAACTTCCGACCTGTGAAGCAGTGGCAGCTATTGCGCGCGGCGAGAACCTTGTCGTGGTGGGCGACCCCAATCAGATGCCTCCGACACAATTCTTCGTCTCCAACAAGGAGGATGAAGAGAACCTTGATCTAGAAGACCTCGAGTCTATTCTAGACGACTGCCTCGCGCTTCCGCTTCCGTCGCGTTATCTCTTGTGTCACTATCGGAGTAAACACGAAAGCCTAATTGCTTTCAGCAATGCAAAGTTCTACGAGAATAGGTTACTGACCTTTCCAAGTCCAGATGATCGAGTGAGTAAGGTTGTCTTTCGGCTAGTAAAAGGGGTTTACGACCGAGGAAGAACACGCACCAATGTAGCTGAAGCACAAGCAGTAGTTGAGGCTGTAGTGGAACACCTTGCTGATCCCACAAAAAGAATGCGGAGTCTTGGAATTGTAACCTTTAGTGTACCGCAACAAAATATGGTGGAAGATTTGCTTTCAGAAGCTTTCGCTGCACACCCTGATCTGGAAGCGTTTGATGCTCAATCGCCTGAACCTATTTTCGTGAAAAACTTAGAGAATGTACAAGGCGACGAACGCGATGTCATATTTTTCTCTGTGGGCTACGGTACAGGTGCTGCAGGATATTTAAGCCACAATTTTGGACCGCTGAATCAGAAAGGTGGTTGGCGACGTCTTAATGTGGCAATAACGCGCGCTCGTTATGAGATGGTAATATACTCTACGCTGCATTATGATCAGATTGATTTGAAACGTACACAAGCAGAAGGAGTCTTGGCGCTAAGGGCTTTCTTAGAGTTTGCGGAAAAGGGAAACGCAGGATTGAAAACTCTTAACAATGCTATATGTGACGAGTTGCATCGTAACACAATAGTAGAGCTGATTGCTATCTCTTTACGTGAGCGGGGCTATTTGCTTGATACCCAAATCGGATGCTCAGATTACAAAATAGACATGGCTATTATAGACGATGCGGGACAGGGCGAATATCTACTTGGTATTGTATGCGATGGCGAGAATTATCAACGAGCCAAGACGGTAGCAGACCGAGAGATTATACACCCCAAAGTGCTACAAATGTTGGGATGGCGCATTTTACGAATTTGGGCACTCGATTGGTTACAAAAGCGCGATGAAACCCTACAGAAGATAGAGAATGCAATTACAGAAGCTCGTACACATAAGTCGAACGTAAACAAAGATTTTATATCTACTGACCAGCCTGCTAATACAGACGAAATGCTAAAAGCTCCGAAACTAGTAACAGTAGCGGCACAGCAGATAACCTCGGCGAAAATAGCGTATAACGAGATTGAACTCTCTCCTGTACAAGCACCAAGCGAAGCCTTTACCGCAGCAATGCACAAGCACAAGGTGATAGCCCAGATACGGCAAATCGTCAATGCAGAAGCCCCTGTACACAAGGAATACGTGGTACGTAAAGTGATAACAGCATGGGGGATCTCGCGTATAGGGAGTAAAATCAGCGCATATTTAGATTCTCTATTTGCCGAATTGGCGTATCCCACAATAGTCTATGGAGACGATTGTTTCTTGTGGTTGCCCGAGCAAAATCCAACAGCGCATGCGACCTATCGTTCATTCCACAACCAGCCAAATTACATACCGCCCGAGGAAATTGCAGTTGCTGCACGAGAGGTACTTTGTTTACAGGGAGCGTTGCCGCATGACGATCTTTTACGAGAGGTGGCTCACTTGTTGGGTTTTAGTCGTTTGACGCCGAGTGTAATAACAGCCCTAGAACGCGGAGTAGGCAAACTGGGCTAGTGTGTTGAACGCAACGAATGTGAGGCAAGCAATCTAGTGCTTGGAAATCAAGGTTGTGCAATGCATACACTAAGAAGGTATTCCATGTACCACGATACTATCGTAAAAAGCAATAAGCCCCCCATCCTAACGTTCTTAATGAGTTATCGAACTAAAAGGTATTGATCTGATGAGAGTGTGGAACACAAAATGGATATTCGGGCTGTCGCTTGTGGGAAGTCTCCTAAGTGGTGTGGCATCGGCGCAAACGAAGCCTAGTGAAATAGATGGGCGTTCGGCACAAGGAGGTTCGCGAAATATTTTGCACCCTGCCGTACCGTTACTCTCTATTGCGCCAGACTCGCGCTCTTCTGCAATGGGGGACGCGGGGGTTGCCTCCGAGCCTGACGTATTTAGCCAGCACTGGAACTCTGCTAAGTATGCTCTAATTCCTAAGCAATGGGGTGTTGCAATTTCCTATATCCCGTGGTTGCGCAAACTAACAAACGAGATCAATCTTGCCTACTTGGCAGGGTATTACCGCATAGACAAGATGCAAACCCTTTCGGCATCGTTGCGCTACTTTTCGATGGGTCAGATGAAGTTCACAGACGAGATGGGAAATCCGCTCACAACGCACAACCCGAACGAATTTGCCATAGATGTTGCCTATTCTCGCCTTTTCATAGAAAACTTTGGAGGCGCAGTAGCATTCCGTATTATTCGTTCCGACCTTACGGGCGGTGTTACACAACAAAACAGTGCAGGTACTTCCAGTGCGGGGATGTCTTACGCGGCTGATATAGCACTCTACTACCAAGACAAGTTGAAATTGGGTGGCATGCCCGCAGAATATGCATTGGGACTAACCATCACTAATATCGGGTCGAAACTTTCGTACAACGATGTTTACAAGAATTTTATCCCGATCACGCTTCGCTTAGGAGGACGTTTTTCAGCCGATATCGATCAGTATAATCGTCTAAGCGCTCTACTCGATGCATCGAAACTTCTGATTCCCACTCCCCCTCTTTACGATGCTAGCCAAAATATCATCAAGGGATATAACCCTAACGTGGCAGTCGTCTCAGGAATGCTTCAATCGTTCTATGATGCTCCAGGTGGCGCGAAAGAGGAGTTTCAGGAAATCTACTGGGGTGGTGGCGTAGAGTATTCTTACGCGAAGCAGTTTGCTCTGCGTGCTGGCTACTTTTTTGAACACGAAGAAAAGGGAGGGCGTCAGTATTTCACACTTGGTGCAGGTGTAACCTACAACATATTTGGTCTTGATGCCTCATACATAATCCCAAGTGCTGGATTTAATAGCCCTTTAGCGAATACTATGCGTTTTTCGTTATCGGTGAATTTCGATCAACCTAAGGGAAATAAGAAGCGTTCGCGTCGTGCTTAAACGCGTGTAATGGAGCTTCGCATTGGTTCTGGTTACGATGTGCACCGCCTTGTAGAGGGGCGGGCGCTTGTTCTTTGTGGTATTACTGTGCCTAGTGCAGTAGGTGAAGAAGCACATTCTGACGGCGATGTGGCGCTACATGCATTATGTGACGCCTTGTTGGGAGCACTTGCTCTAGGAGACATCGGTAAGTGGTTTCCCGACTCCGAGGCTCAGTTTAAGGATGTCGATAGCCGTAAGCTTCTACAAGCTGTGTATGTACGTATTTTGGAACAAGGATGGCGAATTGCCAATGTCGATCTAACTATCCTTCTACAAGTCCCTAAACTACGCCCATATATTGATGCGATGCGTCAGGCGATCGCTTCCGAACTCAATTGTTCGCTGGAACAAGTCAGTGTAAAAGCGACAACAACTGAACGTTTAGGCTTTGTAGGGCGCGGTGAGGGTATTGCTGCGGAGGCCATCGTATTGCTCATAAGGGACTAGTCTAAAAATTGCCCACTAAATTCTGAACACTCCGTTGATTACAGCGGTTCGCACTTTCATTCATATTGTGCTTTCTGTACTCCTCCAAAGAGGCTACAAATTCATTGATTCGTGCCTTACCTGTTTTAACTCGTTCTATCATTAAATTCTTCTTTAGGATTTATAAGAATATTCGAGAAGGAGTTTGTGGGAAGTTGAGGTAGTACTTCCGAAGATGGTCTTCCCAGTGGAATTGCCTTCTTATAGCGCCTTGTTAACAATAGTATAGGCTTACAACGGGCTATGAGGAATAATTATCGAGACTAAGTTTGAGCTATCTGGAAGCGGTTGAAATGATAACGGTTGAACTAGGCTGACGGGGAGAGGCTTGTTGTTCCAATAAGGGAAATCCTAGTACATAACACTAATTTCAACAATATAAACTGTATGGAGTACACCTTCTTTAATTTGAGAAGGGATAGTGTTCTGTGCTCTCTTGTCTTACATTGTAGTTTTACTGTTTCGTTAGAGCATTGTGCTATTTGCCGCTCCGAACAAAACACGACCCAAAAGGTAAATAGGAAAAGAGCTACCTTTGTATAGTTTAGATAGAAATAAGTTAGGAAGACGATGAAGAAGATTATCAGTACCAAGAATGCACCAGCGGCAGTAGGACCCTATAGTCAAGCTGTAATGGCAGGAGATACGCTTTATATCTCAGGACAAGTCCCCGTAGATCCTGCTACTGGGAAAGTGGTAGAAGGCGGTATTGAAGCACAAACTGAACAAGTGTTGAAAAATATTGGTGCAATCCTAAAAGAAGCAGGCATGGACTACTCCAATGTGGTAAAAACGACCTGCCTTCTCTCAGACATGGACAATTTCGTACCTATGAACGGCGTATATGCAAAGTTCTTCACACAGGATATGCCAGCGCGTGCAGCATTCGGAGTTGTTAGGCTTCCGCTCGGCGTTATGGTAGAGATTGAGGCAATAGCAGTTCGCAGCTAACGCAGCCCAATTTCTCATGGCTAGAGCATTGAATGAGGAGGCGGTACTAGAACTCCTAAAAGGGCTTACGCATCCTGAAAAGAAACAAGACGTAGTCTCGCTCGGGCTAGTACGTGATCTCTATTTCGACAAAGCGGGGATACACTTTGCACTGGCACAACTAAGTGCAAATGACCCTTTTGCGACCTCTTTGATGCGGCAAGCACGTCGGATCATTTCCGAGGCTTATCCAGATGTTGCAGTAGAAGTCTCTTTGCAAATGGTGGCGCAAGCGCCAAAAGAATCTAAAAATCTCCCCCCGCGACAGGGCGGTGTGCAGAATGTTAAGCACATTGTTGCTATAGCATCAGGCAAGGGAGGGGTAGGGAAATCAACCATTACTGTAAACCTAGCTGTTGCATTGGCTCGTAAAGGACTGAAGGTCGGGATTTTAGATGCCGATGTCTTTGGTCCCAGTATGGCTATTATGCTCGGAGTAGAAGACGAACGTCCTGAAGTAAAAAATGAAGACGGCGAAGATCTTATCATCCCAGTCGAAGCGTACGGCATTAAGATGCTTTCTATGGCATTCTTTGTGGCATCCTCTGATGCACTGGTATGGCGTGGTCCTATGGCTTCCAATGCTCTCAAGCAAATTATACATATGGGGCTGTGGGGAGAGCTAGACTATCTGCTTATAGATACGCCGCCTGGCACAAGCGATGTACACCTCACTGTAACGCAAGATTTGAAACTCTCGGGAGCAATTGTAGTAAGTACCCCCCAGCGTGTAGCACTTGCCGATGCGCAAAAAGCACTTAGTATGTTTTCAAATCACGAAATAGCTGTTCCTATTGTGGGGATGGTAGAAAACATGTCATGGTTTGATACAGGCGACGGAACAAAACACTACATCTTCGGGAAAGGTGGTGCTGTAGATCTAGCCGCCGAATTAGGTGTTCCTCTGTTGGGTGAAATTCCCATAACCCAAGAACTACGCGAGGGCGGAGATACAGGCTGTCCGCTTGCCGCTGGTGAAGGAACTATGGCGAGAGCCTTTGACGAACTTGCTAATAACTTTTTGACACAAATGAAAGACGGCGCGTAGAGCAACCTACGCGCTGAGTCCTTTACCTCAGTTCAACTTTGCAAACTAAAAAACATCTGCAATGGTTTCTAAAGAGTTAATCGATAAAGTGAATGCCGCCATTGATACTATGCGTCCATACATGCAGAGCGATGGCGGCGATCTCGCCTTAGATAGCATTAGTGAAGATCTTGTAGTCACGGTGCGATTTCTTGGCACATGTGGTACATGTCCCTATAGTTCAATGACGCTCCGCAATGGAGTAGTACAAGCCATCATGCATCATGCACCCGAGATTAAAGAAGTAGTAGCACTCGACGAGAACGAACAGTAGAAACGATTCTGTGTGAATGAAGTATGAGTGAACGAATGTCATTGCCTAGGGGTGTCGTGTATTTTTCCCTAGGCTTTTTTTTGTTTTTTCTTCTACTTGATCCTGTTTTTGGACAATCGAAGTTGAAGGAGCAGCGAGCTGCCTACCGAGATAAGTACAAAGACATGGCTATAGAGCAGATGAAGCTCTATGGCGTTCCTGCCAGTATTACTCTAGCTCAGGGAATGTTGGAAAGTAGAAACGGGCTGAGTGCTCTCGCTACCAAAGGCAACAACCATTTTGGTATAAAATGCCACAAGAGTTGGAAAGGCAAAAAGATGTATCAAGACGACGATGCAAAAGGAGAATGCTTCCGAGTCTATAAAAGCGCGGATCACTCCTTCGAAGACCACTCTCTCTTTCTGCGTGGTGCTCGCCGCTATGCCTTCCTATTTGATCTGGAATCTACCGACTATAAAGGCTGGGCAAAAGGATTAAAGAAGGCGGGTTATGCAACCGACCCCAAATACGCCGATCATCTCATTAAGATTATTGAGGAAGAGGGGCTTGCTATTTATGACACAGGGGTGAAAATAGAGGTGGCATCGCCGACAGTTGGCACGCAACGAGAACTTGCAAAAGAACCAGAGTACGAGATCAAGATGGGCGAGGAGCACAAGATCTACGAAAGAAACCGTGTGCAATACATTATCGTGCAGCAGCACGACACCTATATGTCGCTCACGCGTGCCATGGAAATGATGCCGTGGGAACTTGCCAAATACAATGAACTACCCGATCGCATACTCCCACCCCCTGGTACGGAGCTATACATACAACCTAAGCGTCGTAAAGCAGAGGTAAACCACTCAGTGCACGTTGTGGAGCAAGGTGAGACGGTTTATTCTATTGCACAGAAGTATGCCATCAAGAGCAAGTACATCTATAAGCGCAACCGTATGAAGAAGGGCGAAGAACCTGAAGTGGGGCAACTGTTGTATCTACGCAAGAAAGCGCCGAAAAGCTAGATATAATTTCTAGACTTGGAATTTGTTTATCTTCAACCAATAAAACGGATTTCGGCATTACGATGTACAAAATATTACGAGCCTTCTTTATGCTAGCGCTTCTAGTTACTGTAAGTATTTTCTCCGCTTGCAATACTACTCGCTATCAGAATATCCCTGAAGAATACCATCAGAAATTAGATTACGCCCTTTCGCAAGCAGGTGATAACAAAGATGAACTACGCAAGGCGTTGGAGACAGCACCCGCCGATCAAGCCGAAGCCGTAGCCTTCCTTATAGCTTATATGCCTCTGCGCGACCTTTCCTCTCTCTCCGCCGACTTTATTCTTGAAAATGTTGAATACGCCTACGAAGCAAAGAAACGTTTCCCATGGGGGGCAAATCTGTCCAAAGAACGCTTTTTCAATGACGTGTTGCCTTATTGTGTAATGAACGAAACCCGAGACAATTGGCGTAAGGATTTCTACCAACGTTTTACGAAGTATCTCAACGGCGTAACAGACATTCGTGCGGCTGTCGATAGCGTCAATAGACATATTCGCAATGAACTGATGGTCGACTATAATACGCAACGCGAGAAGCCAGACCAAAGTCCTTACGAATCGATGCGTCAGAACATGGCCTCTTGTAGTGGCTTGTCAATTTTATTGACAGATGCCTTCCGTTCTGTAGCTATCCCTTCGCGAATCGCTGGTACGCCCAACTGGTACGACAATCGCGGTAATCACAATTGGAATGAAGTTTTCATTAACGGCGAATGGTTCTTTACCGAATATTACCCATCGGGGTTGAACAAGAGCTGGTTCATGTCTAGCGCTGGACGAGCAGATGAACAGGACTCTCTTCACGCTATCTATGCGACCTCTTTTCAGCCCACTGCGCTTTCATTTCCTCTCGTGTGGGACTCTACGATTCGATACGTCTATGCCGAGAACGTAACCAAACGATATCTGGAACTCTATCAAAAAGAACAAGACGAGAAGCTTAAGGGCGACTACGTGCAGATCAAAGTTACCTACCGCGACACTACAATGACAGGCGACAACCGTAGAGCTGTTAACGTAGATGTCTTCGATGAAAATGGACAACTTGATGGCGGACGTACCACTGACGGAACGCACGATCTTAACGACTATCTCACCTTCACCCTCCCCAAAAATTCCAAGATCCTTTTCTTGTATTTCCTGCCAGATGGCACTAAAAAGGATTATAAATTCACAACCACCGATTGCGAAGAGCTAGTTGAACTACATTAAGTTTCATCCACAAAAAGAAAATCACTCTTGCCTATTTTCTAGGCTTCATATTAGCTTACGAATCCGATTTCTAAATCGCGGATAGCTCCTCCTCCTTTCTCGCCATTTAGGACAAGCATCCTCCTCATTGTGCAATTTCGCGCCGTGACAGGTCGTACATTTTAATCTTCGCTTCATCGCTTATGATGAAAATTCCATGCCTTGCGCCAATAGTTATTCTGTGTAGAGGGTGTCTCAAAACGCAGCAAGTCGGTTAGATTTTGTTTTGTGCCTCCAGCACAAGGTATTATCTGATTATCGAATCTGTTGACTATCAATACTAAAACGCTTTTCGTGACTCTAAACGGTGTGGACAAAACGAAAATTTGTTGTAAGTGACACACTGCTCTCCCCCTTTCTCCTCATTTCGTTTTTTTTTGTGCAAAATCAGCGTTTGTGTTTTCTCTTTTAAGGCTCAGAGATGGCGGAAATTTCAGTTCAGAGAGAAAAAAGATCGGGTAAGGCGAAAATATTTTTTGCTATATAATCCTCG
>CAUVMY010000021.1:0-11687 GCA_963552845.1 uncultured Bacteroidia bacterium | reverse complement strand
ATGGATCGCGAAGTGCGTTATGGAGCAATATTAACTTTGCGTATCCCTATCCATTTACAACTTGCCTGTTCCTATGCGGACAACCGCAATAATAGTGAATGGGGATACCCTAAACGTCTCTTAGCTCCCTATCAGCTTTTGCACTCTCGCCTTACGTTTTCATATGTTCCTAACGAACAGTACGCTTATTTCTACAATGGGCTTATTCCCTACCGAACTGCTCCGTTACGTATGCAGCTACAAATTGAACACGGTGTCAATACGAACACTTGGGATGAGCAGTTTGTAAAGAGCGAATTCGCTCTTTATGGCAATTGGAACAGCGCTTCCTACGGTCACTTACTAGCTACGGCAAACAGTAGCATCATTTTAGGCACTTATCCTCTCGCGTATGGTTATACAAACCGAGGTATAGGACGGAAAATGGATGATATACTCGTTGATGGAAACAGTTTTACAACAATACAGAGCGACAAGTACTACAACGACGTTTATTGCTATTTCCACGCACTTTATACTACACTTCCTTGGCGTTCACTCTCGTTAGGGAAAACGTTGCATCTGGGACTTGCTGCTATGCTCAACGCTGCGTGGGGAAAACAGTTCCACGATTATACTCTCTATGGTTTCGATGCACCTTCATTTTCCGATGGAATTGTAGAAACAGGACTTGGAATTAATTATCTTCATACAGGCGGATTATTGCCCTCTAGGATAACGATTTTTGGCATCTACCGAGTACACCCGTCTACACCGTTTGAGTATAAGAAGAACTTTGGTATAGGCTTCTGTATCGCTGCTGGATTCTAGTATATCTTTACGAAAATAATACCAATAAAAAGGGATGGACGTTTAGCCCATCCCCAAATGTCTTCAGAACTGAGTTCCCGCTTCTCTAGTCGAAATCGTTGTCCTCATCCTCCTTCTCGTCGGCAAATTGATCGGCTGCCTCTATCGGCTCATTTTCGTTTTCGTACGAATCGTTCTCCTCTTCTTCATAGTCGCCCGCTGCATCGATCTTTACCTCAACGCGTACTAAATATGATACCTCGTCAGTCTCAATACGTACAACGTATATCGTCTCCCCATTGGGCTTCGTGACAGGCACTACAGCATCGCGGTAACCGTGAGGGTAGGTCTGCGCAAAGAGCTCGAGGAGCTCGTCAGAGAGTTTGTCGTAACTGGTAAGAATCCGCTTCTTACCTCCTTGTTTTTCTATTGCCATGATGCTCTTTCACTCAGCTTTATGCAGTGCAATTATAGTACAAATTTTGTAGCCCAAAACATCAAACATCGCCTGTTTCAATACGGACTCGTACCATAGTCGTACATCATGCTATACTTACATACATTATTCTCTCCCATACGCTTATAAAATAAGCTAGTTCGTATTTACTTACAGTGCAATTTTTACGAAAATATACTTTTTTAGCCAAATTCTTTATTTACTTAAGAAGCACAAATACCGCCTATTCTCTTTTCATTTTATCGTATTTCAGGTACGTAGAAGGTCAGATAAGTTCCGCTACAATAGTGTTACGGTTGAGAGTCTCAGAGGCGTTTTCTTTTTAAGTGCAACTTGCTAAAGAAAATATATGGCGAGAGTCCAGACAGTCATATAGTGTCTCGTAATCGCTATTCTAAATTCTCTCTAAATAATTGTTGCTTTTCTTATCTTTGTACAGAAAGCTATACTCATGTGGACTTCGATAGGAGCAATATTTAGCATTGCCGTTTTACTTTCCCTTCTCTATCTCTGGATGCGTCGTGTGCGTACTCTAGAAAATACACACTTCTACCGTACGCCCTTTTTGCGAAAACATAAACCCATTTCCTCACAAAAAGAGCTCGAGGAGGATTTGTTGAAATATCTTTATGCGCACACAGAAGGTATTTCGGTTGCCGAGTATTCTACTGCCTATGCTATTCCTGCTGCTAAAATTGATGCTGCTTTGAGTGCACTTGCACTACGCCAGCTAGTTGTAGCACCATCTTTTCGCCTCACAGTTGCAGGTAATCGTGCAGCTGAGAACCTGTTGCGACGTCACCGTCTCTACGAGACTTATCTTTGCGAGCGTACGGGAATTCCACCAAGTGAGTGGCACGCCATTGCAGAGAAAATGGAGCACGTGTTAGACGATTCTGCTGCCGAAAATCTAGCTCGTACGCTAGGCTATCCGCAGACTGACCCACATGGCGACCCTATATGGCAGAGAAAAGAGAAACCAGAGCGTGTGAGCAAGCAGAAGCTCTCGGAGGCAACGGAGTTAGGGTGGTACGAAGTTCTACAGTTGGGAGATAAGAATAGAATGCTCTATGAAACGCTCGATAGGCTGGGTTTTTATCCTGGTGCGAAAATACAACTCACGGGAAGTCTACCCACAAGTGTTACAGTTCATTTTGATGGCGAACTGTTTTCGCTCGAACGCGAGCTTGCCGAGCAGGTTTATATTGGGCTACCGACTACACCGCCTCCCGCAGGGCTTGTTCGTCTCTCTGCGCTTCCTTTGGGAGTAGAAGCTGTTGTTTTGGGAATTGCGGGTACTTGTCATGGCGCGAACCGTAGACGACTACAAGATTTAGGATTTGTAGAAGGAAGTTCCGTGAGTGTAGACCTCGAGAGTCCGTTGGGTAATCCAACAGCTTACCTTATTAGAGGAACAACTATTGCGCTACGGAGCGACCAAGCGCGTCATATACAAGTCTTAAAGAAATAAGTTATCGTAAGCGCATGAATACCTGTAATAGTTTCTGTCACGGCAAAGGAGCGGCGCATGTCTATCGTATGGGAACGCGCATACAGAACTCCGATTATAGTATTGCCCTAGCAGGCAATCCGAATACTGGGAAAAGTACGGTATTCAATGCTCTCACAGGACTGAAACAGCATACAGGGAACTGGCCAGGCAAAACCGTTGCACGCGCAGAAGGAGCATTTAAGTACAACGGTGCGAAGTATCACTTAATAGATTTACCAGGTACATATTCCTTGCTTTCTACATCAGAGGACGAAGAAATAGCGCGCAACCATGTTCTTTTTGCACGTCCCGATGTGGTGGTAATTGTGGCGGATGCATCGCGCTTGGAACGCAACCTGAACCTAGTGTTACAAATTCTACAAATAACCAATAAGGTCGTTCTATGTCTCAACCTTATGGACGAAGCGAAGCGGAACAAAATCTTTGTAGACCACCGTGCACTAGCCAAGCGCCTTGGTATTCCTGTAATTCCAACAAGTGCTCGTAGCGGTAAAGGTATCCCCGAATTATTACAAGCCATTGACGAGGTGGCGACGGGTGCATATGAGCCTAAGCCGCTTGCTACATTTACTTTAGCGCCAGAAGCAGAGCATGCACTAGATAACGTGACGGCACTTCTGACTCGGTATTGCCCAGAGCTCCCTAATAAACATTGGATAGCGCTGCGCCTTATAGAAGATGATCCGCTCATATGGCACTATCTCTCGTCATCTGAGATAAGCGAATTGGTAGCTAATGCAAAGACTTTGCGCGAAGAAGAAATTAACACATTGCGTGCATTAACCGACGAGATACGCGAACGTACGCAGGGTAGTTTTCATGAGACTCTGGCACGTGCCATTTTTGCAAAGGCGCAGGAAATAGCTCAAACGGTGGTGCAGTTTGGGTATACACAGCATCGCGCACCACTGGATGTAAAACTCGACCGTATTTTGACAAGTCGTATTTGGGGGTTTCTTGTCATGATACTCCTTTTTGGCGGTGTACTTTGGCTTACCATAATAGGTTCTAATTACCCATCTTCCTTGCTGAGCTATATTCTGGTAGATACCTTGCATCCTCTTTTACGCGAATTTGCTGTTTGGGCTCAATTCCCATGGTGGCTTAGTGGCTTGCTTTTCGATGGCGTTTACTTAGCGACAGCATGGGTAGTTTCAGTAATGCTCCCTCCTATGGCAATCTTTTTTCCTCTTTTTACACTCCTTGAAGATTTTGGCTACCTGCCACGCGTTGCCTTCAACCTAGACGAACTATTTCGTCGAGCGGGGGCTCATGGGAAGCAAGCATTAACGATGGCAATGGGTTTTGGCTGCAATGCTGCGGGAGTGGTGTCCTGTCGCATTATTGATAGTCCGCGCGAACGTCTGATAGCTATTCTTACCAACAACTTTTCGCTTTGCAATGGACGCTGGCCTACACAAATAATGATTGCCACGCTGTTTATAGGAACAGCTGTCCCTATGAGGTTAGCGGGTACAGCTAGTATCCTTGCTGTAATCGTTGTCGCCTTTTTGGGTGTGGTGTTTACCTTCTTAAGTTCTTGGCTTTTGGGGCGTACTGTACTTCGAGGCGAGGTCTCCACATTTCATTTGGAACTCCCTCCCTATCGTCCGCCGCGTATCCTACAGACTGTTTATACCTCGTTAATAGATAGGACACTTATAGTTCTTGGGCGTGCTGTTCTCTTTGCTATGCCCGCAGGTGCTTTAATATGGCTTACTTGCAACATAGAGGTAGATGGGATGACGCTAGCGGCGCATATTATCGAGTTCTTCGATACCCCAGGCTACATAATGGGATTGAATGGGGTTATTCTTTTGGCATATATTCTTGCCATTCCCGCCAACGAGATCGTGATTCCTACGATCCTCATGCTTATTGTACTTAGCACAGGAACATCTGGAATTGGGGCAGGAGCTGGGGTAATGTTTGAAGACAGTGATGCCATGAGTTCACTATTTGCAGCAAATGGTTGGACGCTCCTCACGGGGGTTAATCTGATGCTTTTTTGTCTTTTTCACAACCCGTGTAGCACAACGATTTATACCATTTACAAGGAAACAAAAAGCCTACGCTGGACACTAGTTGGAGTATTTCTTCCATTGTTGCTTGGAGTAGTAATTACAATTCTTGTTGCGAGTATTTGGAGGCTAGTGGGGTAGTGTCAGATATACTTGCCCTCCATAATCTTCGGAGAAGTACGAGTGCTTAATGCCTTATATTACATTATATTATAATCTTTTAGTCATCTGTTTATGCTGGTTGGAGGAGATGACAGAGTCGGAGTGTTCATGGGGCTACATTCACATAATTTGGAGATAAAGGAGCTGACTTCTTTGCTTTACTTGCAATGAGACATCCGCCATTCTCTGGTGCGCTCTGTGAAAATATCGAGCGCAATGTGCTGAATTAAAAAGGGGCATCACCTGTGCCGGCAATGCCCCTGTACATATAATACTTGTGAAAACTTCTACAATTCGTACACCTCGCCGCTTCGCAGCAAGTCGTCCATGCAATGCATTTTGGCATTCTTCTGGACATCTGCAATTTGGTCGCGTACAAGGTCATCATAAGTTGGTGACGGCACGTCACGAATTACACCAAGTGCCACAGGGAGGTCTGGGTACTGCATTCCAACTAGCAACATATGCAAGCCGAATTTAGGTTCATGTGCGTCGTGTACCAAAATATTCTTTTCCGTATAGCCATCTTTGCCCAGTTCTACTGCGCGGAGGCGGAAGCCATCTAAAATAAGCCCCTTATCTTGGTTCTTACCAAAAATCATAGGCTCTCCGTGCTTCAAGTATATTACACGGTCGGCGCGCGTTAGTCTATCAGTGATAGTGGCATGTGCACCATTATTGAATATTACACAGTTCTGCAAAAATTCAATAACAGATGTTCCATCATGCTTTGCTGCTGCCAACATAACCTCGGATGAGAGCGCCATCTCAACATCCAAAGTACGTGCAAAGAAGTGCCCATGTGCCCCTAGCACCAATTCGCCAGGATGGAAGGGCTGTTCTACTGTTCCGTAGGGAGAGGTCTTTGTTATTGCTCCGAGTTTGGAGGTAGGACTATATTGCCCTTTTGTCAGACCGTAGATCTCGTTATTGAAAAGTAGAATATTGATATCAATGTTACGGCGAATAGCATGTATAAAGTGGTTGCCACCTATTGCTAATGCATCGCCATCTCCTGTAATCTGCCACACACTCATTGTGGGGTTCGCCACCTTCAAGCCTGTAGAAATAGCAGTAGCGCGTCCGTGTATGGAGTGGAAACCAAAGGTGTCCATATAGTAAGGGAAACGGCTGGAACAACCAATCCCAGATACTACTACGAAACGCTCCTTCGTGTAACCGAGCTGCTCGGCTACTTGCGGCATTGCCTTTTGTACGGAAGCCAAAATCGCGTGGTCACCGCAACCAGGACACCAGCGTACCTCTTGATCGCTCTTGAAATCGCTTGCTGTGTATTTGCACTCACTCATTCTTGTCTCCTCCCACGTCTTACTTCAACTTCGATTCGATGTGTTCTACCAATTCGTGCACTGTGAAAGGCTGCCCCATCACTTTGTTATATTGCTGATACTCAAACGCTGGCAACTCCATACGCAGGTAGTTTGCCATTTGCCCCATATTCAACTCTGCTACTATCAGCTGCTTAAAGCCTTTGAAAAGGTCTGCCAAGTTAGCTGGTAATGGGTTAATATAGGAGATGTGGCACAACGAGACCTTCTTTCCTTTAGCACGCAATTGCTCTACAGCACTAGAGGTATGACCAAATGTACCACCCCAGCTGATTAACAGGATATCGCCCGTTTCGTCGCCCATAAGGGTTTGCTTTGGGATCATGTTCTGAACAGTAGCTACCTTCTTAGCACGTAGCTCTGTCATGAGCTGGTGGTTCTGCGGATCGTGCGATACTGAACCCTTTAACGAATCCTTTTCCAAACCACCGATGCGGTGCGAAAGCCCTTCTGTGCCTGGGAATGCCCATTCGCGTGCATAATTTTCGTTGCGCTTGTAGGGCAAGAAACGCTCTCCGTCGGGATGCGGTTTTGCAATAGGCGGATGGATTTCAGGATAATCTTTCATTGAAGGAATACACCATGGTTGTGAACCATTAGCGATAAACCCGTCGGTAAGAAGAATCACTGGTGTCATACGCTCAAGAGCTATCTTACTTGCCATAAAAGCCATATCAAAACAATCGCTAGGGCTCTTAGCGGCTACCACTACGAGCGGACATTCACCATTACGTCCCCAAAGCGCTTGCATAAGGTCAGACTGTTCGGTCTTCGTAGGAAGACCCGTAGAAGGACCACCACGCTGTACATCTACGACAACCAACGGTAACTCGGTCATCACTGCCAATCCGAGCGCTTCGCTCTTTAGTGAAAGACCTGGTCCTGACGTGGTTGTAACTGCAAAATTGCCCGCAAACGCAGCGCCAATGGAGGTACAAATCCCCGCAATCTCATCTTCAGCCTGTAGCGTCTTTACACCCAAGTCCTTGCGTTTTGCCAATTCTACTAGAATATCGGTAGCAGGCGTTATCGGGTACGAACCGCAGAACAACGGGCGACCAGACTTCTCAGCAGCAGCCATAAAGCCCCAAGCCGTAGCTGTATTACCATTGATGTTGCGGTACAAGCCGTGCTTTTTCACTTCTGCCTTAGGTACTTCGTAGGTGTTGGCTATTGCATGCACATTCGCAGCATAGTTGTAGCCGTCTTTCAACACCTTCTTGTTTGCCTCAATGAGTTCGGGCTTCTTCTTGAATTTCTGCTCGAAGTACTTTTCTGCATGCGTCATGGGACGATCGAACATGAAGAATAGCATCCCTAACGCAAACATATTCTTACAACGGGAAATAGACTTCGCATCCATACCCGAATCTTTCAGACTTTCTTGAGTCAGAGCCGTAATAGGGCAATACAGCACATTGTAATCGCTGAGGTTCAGTTCAGCTATCGGGTCATCAGTCTTAAAGCCTGCCTTCTCGAGCCATTTAGGGATAAATGTGTCAGTATCAAGGAGAATTGTTCCCCCTACCTTCATCCATTTCGCATTGGCTTTAAGAGCTGCAGGGTTCATTGCCACTAGCACATCGCAGTAGTCGCCAGGTGTACTAACAGGTCCGCTACCGATGTGTACTTGGAAACCCGAGACTCCACCAATTGATCCTTGCGGTGCTCGAATTTCGGCGGGATAATCGGGGAACGTACTTACGCCGTTACCCAACAAGGCCGACGTATCCGAAAACAGCGTCCCTGTGAGCTGCATGCCGTCGCCCGAGTCTCCTGAAAATCGGATTACGACCTCACTCAAATTCAATGTTCGCTTTGACGAATCCATCTCTTATATTTTAGTCGCGTTTATTTTTTTATGCACGTGTCAAAGGTACGCCTTAAATTTGAATGGAGGATGAAAAAAGCATGTAGGAGAGGCTAGGCAGCTAAAACAGAAACATTCAAATTAAGAGCAAGAGCTTTTTCTATAGTAGTTTCGCTTCGTTAAAATTGGGGTAACTACCAGCAGTAAGAGAGGAGCTATTGCGAAAATTTCAAGCAATGAATGATGGGATGTGTTTATATGACACCTTCCGTCTTATTTGAGAAGTTTTTTATACCCTTTAGTGAAGCTTGTAACAAGCCTTTTTCCGTATGCTTAATGTTAACGCCTACTCCCAAAGTAGGTATACAAAATTTCTATTGACGCACTACTACACGGCGATTGGTTTCGGGAATTACTGTGCCAATGGCACTGGTATGTTCGTAGCCAGCGGCTTTAAGATCATTTATTGCTTGCGACGCAAATGCTCCGTCAACTGCCATGAGAATACCTCCCGAGGTTTGTGGATCGTATAGTAGAGAGGTTAGCCAACGAGGTAATTGCGATGCAATTGAACAATATTCTCCTACACTGACACGATTAGAGAAAACAGCTCCTGGTATACAGCCCATCTCAACAAGCGGTGCTACTTGTGGCAATATGGGCAATGCGTGTGCTTGCAGTTCTATAGATACATGGCTCGCACGAGCCATTTTGTAGGCGTGCCCCATAAGAGAGAACCCCGTTACATCGGTAGCAGAACAAATGCCATATTTTCGCATTATGGGCACTGCTTGGGCATTGAGAGTGCGTACCCAGCGGACAGCTTCTTCGTAGGCATCGGGTGGCGCTATATGTAATCGCGATGCTGCCATAATGATGCCTACCCCTAGCGGTTTTGTAAGGAGAAGAGTTTGTCCTACCGTAAGCTTATCGTTGGTAATCAGGTGGGTGGGATCTACTTTCCCGAGTACTGCGAGTCCATAAACGGGAGCTGAATTTGCTATAGTATGACCACCTATGATAGGTATACCTGCACGTTGCGCACCCTGAGTCCCTCCTTGCAGAATTTCGCGTAATAAGGGGCGAAATGATTCATCTGGGGGGAAAAGAGTGATGTTGAGTGCCGCAAGTGCTTCCCCTCCCATGGCATAGATGTCGCTCAAGGCATTGACTGCAGCCACCTCGCCATAAAGGGCGGCATCTTCGCAAAAAGGAGGAAAAAAGTCGGTTGTGAGTATGAGTCCTGTCTCTTTTGATAGTAGATACACCCCCGCATCGTCGCCTGTTTCGAGCCCTACCAGAACCTCGGGTGTAGTGTTCCAGTTTAGGTCGTGCAACAAGGTTTCGAGCTGTTGTGCTGGAAGTTTTGCCGAACAACCTCCTTCACCGCACAATGATAACAAATTCAATACTTTAGGTTCAGCCATCGCTACTCAACAATCGTAATATCCCGTCTGAGACGGGCAGATTTCATCATTTTCCGAGCAACAAGATATAGAACTACTCTCGGTTAGTTGTCTTTCGCCACCACGGTATGCTCTATCCCTTGCCCTGTGAGTAGTGCGGACATTATCTCGGCATCTTCCCCTCTAGTGGCAATGCACATTCCACACTCAGAGGCTATATGCGAGGGTACGGGTTCTATCTGATAGGTATTGCCCTCACCGAGAAACAAGTTCTCGGCCTCAACTAATTCGGTTAACGAATTGAACAAAAATATTGTAGAGAACATCTAAATGCTCAATTAAACTGACTTGAGAGTACCGCAAGTGCGTGTTCGACGTATTCTAACTCAGCGATGCTATGGAGTGGCGACAGCGAAAATCGTACCGTTCCACTAGGAAATGTGCCAAAGAAGCGATGTGCAAGTGGGGCACACTGCATCCCTCCGCGAACCTCGATACCCCAATCGGAGAAAAGTAGGCGCGTTAGTTCGGAGACTTGTCCATTTCGTGGGACGATGCTTAGTACCTCCGTGCTGAGGAGCTCTGCGCCACCCTGCCAAACGAGATAGTAGGAATCCAGATTGCTAATATGTTCGCGGAAGGCACAAAAATCTTCATAGGTATGGCGATAGGGTAATGGGGTCTCGAGGGCACCTAAAAGACCAGAGATGCCCATCATATTAGGTGTCCCTGCCTCAAAACGATCGGGTATGAAGGGGGGCATCTCATATTCGGCAGAATGGCTGCCCGTACCCCCGTAAACCAGAGGACGTAAGGAGTTAGGTTCGCGCAAATAATGACCGCCGACACCTGGAGGACCTGCTACGCTTTTATGTCCATTGAAGGCAAGAAAATCTATTCCGTCGCGTTCCACATCTATGGCTACTGCGCCTGCTGACTGCGAAGCGTCTACCAATAGAAGTCCTTCGCCCATGGAGCGTCGTACTTCCGACAAATTCTGTACAATGCCATTGACGTTGGAGGCGTGGTTTATGATTACAAGGTCATAGAGTGAGCCCCAGTTTTCGGGCAAAGACTCGAGATTGAGTAGTCCTGAACGGTATGCTGGTAAGATGTCTATTTGGAGCGTTAAGCGTTTCTTGAGTTCGTGAAGAGGGCGTGTAACTGCGTGGTGTTCCAGCGGGGAAATCGCTATCCTTCTTTTAGGGTAATCGATGCCAAAGAGAACGATGTTTATGGCTGTTGTAGCGCTATTTACAAATATTAGTTGTTGTGCCCGTTTGATGCCAAATAGCTCGGCAATTTGTTTCCTTGCCCGTTCTACCATAAGGGTTGCGTTGTGGCATCGTGCATACGCTCCGCGCCCATAAGTTCCCCCTTCGTTGAGGTATTGTGTAACACGTCGTAATACACCCTCCGACTTAGGATAGCTTGTAGCGGCGTTATCAAAATACAAGTTCAAGTCCCTCATCTTTCATTCGCTATTCGTACTGCAAATTACAAAATATATTGCCCAAAAGAAGCGCTTCTACGCGGAGAATTATATCGTGGCACAAGGTGCGCAACGAAACGGAAGATGTTGAAAACTTGTGCGACATGTTTCATCCTTATCTTGAAAACCTTGATAAGAATTTGTTTACATAGAACGAACAAAAAAAGCCCTTTCACACGTTAGCTGTGAGAGAAGAAGGGAGATGAGAGTAGAAAATGGTATCTCGCTTGTTTTTGCATTCAAAAACCACATAGAAATACTTTAATTTTTTATCTTTGCTATACGAGTAGGTAATCGGGAGGGCACGATATGCAATTTCATTTTCGGATGGTGGATCCGCTTGTGAGCGATTTTTTGCGCGAATACTTGATTTCGTCGGGTGCTACGTTCTACGATTTTTATCGTTTCTTGTGTTCAGATCTTCATCTACAGAGCGAGCATCTCATGTCCTTTTATACGGTGAGTGAGGACTGGGAAAAGCAGATGGAGCTAACCCTCCTCGATATGGGCGATTCGGGCACGGAGCTCCCTACCGTAGCGATGAATACGGTGCGTCTGGGCGATGTCCTGACCCAAGTAGGCGATCGTCTCATTTTTTGCCATGATATTTTTTTGAATCGTAACTTATACGTGCAGCTGGTCGCCATAGAAGAGGGCGATGTAGCCTTGCTGCCAGGTAAGTGCTTGA
>CAUVMY010000020.1:0-12018 GCA_963552845.1 uncultured Bacteroidia bacterium | reverse complement strand
TATAAGCATGCATGCATTGCCCAAATGTCGCTGTATTTTTTTCAACGCACGTAGCTGTTCTATTATCACCGAATCCAAATGTTGTAGTGCGTTGCATGAAGTGCCAATTGTAGTCTCGCAACCACAAACGTAGAGGGGCGTATCGGCGTTCGCCTGCTTCATATCATAGTCTAGGCGTGCTATAATTTCCTGCGCATTCTGCGTTATTTCGGCAGGCACTAATTTGGGCTGAAGGAGGCTAACGTACATTGCTCAGTTTTGTACCCCTCTGTTAAAAGACAAAACCGATACGCAAACCGATGCTGTACATATCAATAGCGCCGTAACCTGTGCGGTAGGTATTCAGGAAGCTCCCGTCAAAAACGAGACCTGCTTGTATGGCACTACTCCCTCCAAGCGAATACTCTGCACCAAGGCGCAACATATAATTAACAAAGAGGGGCGAATACATGCTAGAGGTACGACGCGTTACTCCGTCGAGCTTCGCATCCTCAAAGAAGGGAACTGAGATTTGTATTCCAGCTGTGGCAAAAAAGGTGGTATAGCCTATCTCAATAGCACGCATATTTAGCGCTAATGGGATAGAAAAAGCGCGGATATGGGTATCGAGCGTCTTACCAGACGACACATCTATTTTTCCGTCGTAACGGCTATTGAGCTTGTAGCCATCCTGTTTGTAGGAAACACTTGCCCCACGAAGATCGATGGCTGCCCCCGAGAGGAACGAATAACGACGTGCAAATTTGTACTCTACTTCAAGTCCCGCATTCAAGCCTACATTAGCGGCAGAACCGCTGAAACGATCGTTGTCTGATGAAAACCAAGAGAGTATAGGGTCTACGTGAATCCCAAGCACGTACTGACTATTGTGATCTATGGCGCGCACTGTATGTGGCACTGCCAGTGCTAGAAGAACAGTAACTAAAGAAAAAAATGTTTTTTTCATGGGGTGTAAAATTACGAAGGTTAACTCTTATCTATCTCTTTTTAATCGCTACGGTGAGAATTAGACCGAGCGCAATCCCGAGCAATGCAGCAAAAAGCGTGCGGGAGGTAGCAGGGAGTAAGAAACTTACTGTGTGTGCTGGAATCCAGAAAAAGGGAATAGTTTTCTTGTAGACAAACGACCACATCTGTTTCCAGTCTATGCGTTCAGACATGATAGCGCGTACTTTTATCGGATGTACAAGCGCTTGCATACTGCCATTATATTCCTGAATGTGGAGGTCGGTAATCTTGTGTAGGGTCATCATAACGGGGGCATAGACTACGTTCATCACTACGCTGATGCTAAACGCTGTAAGTATGCGTGTAAATCCTAACTCGTCTTGCAATGCAGTGGCAGCATTGGTTAAGCCTAAATCTTCTAGGGTTGGCGGTACTCCTGCTGCAAATACTTTGAAAGCAAATTGGATAGTAACACCTAATAGTCCCCATACTACAGCACGAGGAACCAGACCAAACCCAGTGGGTAAATATTGCCCACAACGTATGCGTGCGGCAAGCATTTCGCCAAACGTCGCTAGCAGAGCAAACTTGAGAAACGCAGTAATGTAGCCGTGTTGTACATTGAATTGCGTGTAACCTTCTAGCAACGGCGCACAAAGTGCAAATAAGGCTATTACTGCCAAGAAAATTAGAACTGCAATGAGATCGGAACGTTTCATAAACAGCTCAACATAATGAATGCAAGGACATTTTGTACGACCCTTTTATGATGCAGAAAGGTAAGGCTATGAGTTAGTGTGGAAGAATCCCAGTTAGTACTACACTGTTCTAAACTTAAGGGTCTGCACAAAGCATTTTTTGATCGCACTAGACTAACAGAAGTAACCATGCAGCAGGGAGTGCAAAAAGCAAGGAATCGAAACGATCAAGAAAACCTCCGTGCCCAGGTAAGAAGTTACCCGAATCTTTGATGCCAACCGTGCGTTTAAGGCGCGACTCAACCAAGTCTCCCAATACGCCCACTCCTGCTATTATAAGACCAAAAACTACCCCAAAAAGAGGCGACAACCAATCCAGAAGCCAAAAGAGCAGCGCGCCACCTGCTGCTGAGAAAAGAAGTCCGCCTATGAAACCTTCTACACTCTTGCCTGGCGATACGCGTTCAATTAGCCGATGACGCCCAAAGGGAACACCCACGCAATAAGCCCCAGTATCATTTACCCAAGTTAGCACGAGTGGCAATAAAAGATACCAAAAACTCAGCGAGCGGTGAGCTTGCAAAAGTACAAGCTGTGGTACCAAAGCAAAAGGAAGTATAATATAGAATACACCCAAAATTGTCTTTCCCCAATCTAAAAAGGGGTTAGCGCGTCGCGATAGTACTACATAAAGACCGTCTACGAAAAACAGTAGGATAGATGCTACTATGATAAGGACTAGACCGACAAGGTGTAATTCGTAAGCCAAGCCTTCGAAGTTGTAAGCAAACAGACAACTTCCCGCATAGAATAATATGCTTGCCAACAGACCTGTTACTTCTAGAAAACGCGGACACTTCTCTCCGTGCCATGCAATACGATAGAACTCCGATAACGTAAAGAGGGCATAAAGCGCAAAGAGCGGAAGGCTAAATTTCGCTCCTGCTAGAATAGCTCCCACCGTCACGGCAATGAAAAGCGCGCCACTGAGCGTTCGTTTAATGACCGTCTTCATTCTCGTTAAATTGTGCAACTATAACCTGCGCACGTTCTGCATCACTTGTGTGCACAAGTAAAAGCACTTGTCCCAGCATTGGGTATACTCTATCGCGTTGATCCACACGTGCTGTTTCTATCCCTGCGTTGGCAAGGGCCTCTTCACGTGCCATCAACTCTACCTCATTGGCAGAAGAATAGACGGGTTGCCAATCTATCTCACTCGGCATTGTCTTCTGTTTTATCGTCCTGTGCTTCTACTGCCCCATCCACTTTAGGCATTTCGCCATCGGTTTCAGTAGCCTCTACTACGTGCCCTTCCGCCACCTCTTTAGCCTCCTCGGCTTCTGTTTTTAGGTCAAGCGCCTCAAAACGGGTATGCGAAGCACGTTTGCCATAAATACGCTCCAGATCGTCTGAGAATATCACCTCATCCTTGAGCAGCATTCCCGCCAACTCGTCGAGTTGTGTACGGTGCTCGCGCAAAATATCAAGCGCCTGCTGGTAGGCATCGCGCAACACGTTCTGCACTTCCTGATCTATAATCTGCGCGGTGTGCTCGCTAAAAGGCTTATTGAACGAATACTCCGAACTGCCCGTAGAGTCGTAATAGCACGTATTGTAGAGCGCCTTTTCCATGCCATAGTAGGCTACAATAGCATACGCCATCTTGTTTGCCCTTTCAAGGTCGTTGAGCGCCCCCGTGGAGATTTCGCCAAACACCACATCTTCAGCAGCACGTCCGCCCAAAATGGCACAGAGTTCGTGGAACATCTGCGTCTTGGTAGAGATCTGGCGTTCCTCGGGAACATACCAAGCAGCACCCAGCGAACGACCGCGCGGAATAATGGAAACCTTAAGTAGAGGGCTTGCATACTCGAGCAACCAACTTACTGTAGCATGCCCCGATTCGTGGTAGGCAATCCGTTTTTTCTCCTCGGCTGTCAGAATCTTGCTCTTGCGTTCCAGACCACCTACAATTCGGTCTATGGCATCTAAGAAATCCTGCTTTTCTACGTACTCCTTCCCCTTTCGTGCTGCGATGAGCGCCGCCTCATTGCACACGTTGGCAATATCTGCCCCCGAAAAACCAGGCGTCTGCTTAGCGAGGAAATTCGAGTCAAAATCCTTCGCCAACTTCAAGGGTTTTAGGTGTACCTGAAAGATATCGTAACGTTCTTGCACATCGGGGAGTTCTACATGTATCTGCCTATCAAAGCGTCCCGCTCGTAACAGAGCGCCATCAAGAATATCGGCACGGTTGGTGGCCGCTAGTACAATTACCCCTTGATTGGTAGAGAAGCCGTCCATTTCAGTGAGCAACTGGTTGAGCGTATTTTCGCGTTCTTCGCTACTCGAATAGCCTACATTTTTAGAACGTGAACGCCCTATAGCATCAATTTCATCGATAAAGATGATCGCTGAGCCCTTCTCCTTTGCCTGTTTAAAAAGATCGCGCACACGCGAAGCGCCAACGCCTACAAACATCTCTATAAAATCTGACCCCGAGAGGCTAAAGAAAGGTACATTGGCTTCACCTGCTACGGCTTTTGCTAATAGGGTTTTGCCCGTCCCAGGAGGCCCAACAAGCAATACTCCCTTGGGGATCTTGCCTCCCAGCTCGGTATACTTAGCGGGATTCTTCAAGAAATCGACAACTTCGCGTACCTCAATTTTTGCTTCCTCGAGTCCTGCCACGTCAGAGAAATCTACGTGCACATAGTTCTCTTTATTGAAGAGTTGCGCCTTAGACTTCCCGAAGTTGAAAATATTGGCACCGCCACCACCGCTGCCACCGCCACGGCTAAGCATTCGGAAAATAAAGAACCACAAACCGAGGATGATTAGGAAAGGGACGATCCAAGTCAGAATACCCGAAAAATAGTCGGGGCGATCTTCGTAGGTGGGATAAATACGGTTTTCTGATGGTGTATCCTTCTGTGCATCCTGAAGTTGTCGCTCGAAGGTATCTATTGAGCCAATGGTGAAATAGAAATGCGGATCATTAGGTCCGAAGCTAGAAGGGGCACCAATGCGTTTTTCGAAATGCTTTGCTCCCGCATTCGTTAGGTATACTTCCACAATACCTTGGTTGCGTACAGCCACGAGCTTAGAAATGTAGCCAGGCTCAAGCATTTTGGTGCGAACCTCCTGCCAGTTCGTCTCTACTTTGCCAGACGACTGGTAGAAAAAATTGAGAGCCACAATACCCACAGCCAAAATGATATAAAGCCAAAGAAAGCTAAAACGCTTCTTCGGCTTTGCATTGCTATTCGTGGAATTATTATTTTGTGAATTATCCATATCTGTGATTTAGTCGGACACTATATCTTTTTCTAATCTTCTTCGGCATACTCTTTACGTGGTGCGTCGCCCCAGAGCCCCTCCAGATCGTAATACTCTCTTGTGCTTGGCAAGAAGACGTGTACCATAACCGAGAAATAATCCATTACCACCCATTCGGCATTCGCTCGCTCGGAGGTGCGGAACGGATATTCGCCAGTAGCAGCTCCTACGCGCTCTTCTACCTCGTCTACTAACGCGGAAATGTGCGGAGAACTATCCGCATGACATATAACCATATAGTTACATATGGGCGAGTGCACAGGACGCATGTCTAGCTCCACGATCTCGTGACCTCGTTTTGCCTGCAAAGCAGAGACTATTTCTTGTAAAAGGATCTTATCAAGTTCTTCTTGTACCATACTATCTTTTCGTTTAGCTCTCGTAGTTTACATACGCTACTACGTTGTATAACGCACAAAGTTCGTCTTTTTATATAGTACATTTATCCTAAAAAAAGAGCATCTGCTCTAAAAAGAGACAGGCACTGCAACCAGAAAAACGAACGAAAATATCTGTTTTCGCGAAAAGTTTAGAACCTGAAGTTCGCACCCATGGAGATAACAGGCTGAGAGAACCACCGAACAAGAAATAAGCTAAGCTTTATGTTCATCTCCCAGTTCTTATTGAATGCTCAACAAGGCATCGTATTACGACACATGGGGGCATTTTCAAGGGCGGAAGTCTCTCTCCTCCCAAAGTAAAAATGCGACAAGCGCTCCGAATTTGCATAAAGAACGGATGAATAGTAAAAAACGACGATGCCGAATATACACAAGCCTGTTCATCAGTCTTGGAGGCTCTCCACGAACCTCACTGTAAGAAAAACGTTATTTTTGTGTAGTCACGATTTCTTAATCAGAATAAAACAATTTTAGCATGGCACAGGAGGAATTTGTGTCCCGCCATATTGGCAATGGTACTAAAGATATTGAGGCAATGCTTGCAGCCATAGGGGTGCAGTCATTGAACGAACTCATCGAACAAGTTGTCCCTTACGACATTCGTCTCCCAAAAGCGCTTCGGCTTCCTGCGCCTGTATGTGAGTGGGAACTTTCCGATATTTTGCGCGAAAAAGCGCGAAAGAACAAGCTGCTACGCTCTCTCATTGGGTGTGGATACTACGGAACAAATACTCCCGCAGTAATACTGCGCAACGTCTTTGAAAATCCGGGCTGGTATACCTCGTATACTCCCTACCAAGCTGAGATTAGCCAAGGACGTCTGGAAGCTCTACTCAATTTCCAAACCATGGTGATAGGGCTAACACAAATGGAAATTGCTAATGCTTCCTTGCTCGACGAGGGAACAGCAGCTGCCGAAGCCATGATCATGATGTTTAACCTTCGTAGCCGTGCTGCGGTTAAAGAGGGGCGAAACCTTCTATTCGTAGACAACCATGTCTTCCCACAAACTGTAGCAGTTCTCGAAACACGCTCTGCCCCCCTTGGAATTGAGTTGGTGCACGGCGATTACAGTACTTATCAGTTCTCTGGGCGCGAATTTGGGGCTATTGTTCAGTATCCCAATGCAGACGGTACAGTATGTAACTATCGAGATTTTGTAGGAGCAGCACATAAGGCGGAAATACTAGTTGGTGTTGCTGCCGATCTGCTTGCATTAGCTTTGTTGGAAGCGCCAGGAACTTGGGGAGCTGATATTGTATTCGGTAGTACACAGCGTTTTGGCATACCCATGGGACTCGGTGGTCCGCATGCAGCCTACTTCGCTACACGCGAGTCTTACAAGCGTAACATGCCAGGGCGTATTATTGGTATTTCAGTAGATCGGCACGGAAACCGTGCATTGCGTATGGCACTGCAAACGCGCGAACAGCACATCAAACGCGAGAAGGCCACTTCTAATATTTGTACCGCTCAAGCATTGCTTGCTACGATGGCGGGGATGTTTGCCGTTTATCACGGTCCTGACGGAATTCGCCGTATTGCAAATAATGCCCATGGAGCAGCAGTACAAGCTGCAAAAGCACTCAAGGAATTAGGTTTTGAACTTGCTACTAACCTCTTCTTTGATACTCTGCTAATCGCCATGCCCAACAAAGGGGTCTGCGAAAAGTTGAAAGAGGGAGCACTGCAAGTGGGCATTAACTTCAATTATCGAGATGACGGAAAAGTCTCGTTAGCGTTCGACGAATTAACAACAGCAGAAGAAGTTGCGCGTGTGATACAATTGTTTGCCACTGCAATAGGCAAGCCCACAATCCCTATCACAACTACAGATGTAAACGAGCCCGTTCGGGGCTTCGAGCGCACCACAGAGTTCATGCAAGAGCGTGTGTTCAATACCTATCACTCCGAAACGGAGATGATGCGCTATATCCACAATTTGGCGCGTAAAGATATATCGCTTACTAACAGTATGATATCTCTCGGTAGCTGTACCATGAAGCTTAATTCGGCAGCCTCTATGCTCCCTTTGAGCTGGACAGAATTTGCGGCAGTACACCCATTTGCTCCCGCAGATCAGATAGAAGGTTACCTTGAGCTGATACACGAACTCGAAGGCTATTTGGCTGAGATTACTGGTTTTGCAGGAACGACCCTACAGCCTAATTCGGGCGCAGCTGGCGAATATACGGGTCTTATGATTATTCGTCAGTACCATCTCTCGCGTGGCGAAGGGCACAGGAACACCATTTTAATTCCAGCTTCTGCACACGGAACGAATCCTGCTAGTGCTGCCATGGCAGGAGCGAAAATCGTAACTGTGGCGTGCGACGAACGAGGAAATATTGACATAGAAGATCTCCGCGCAAAAGCGAAGGAGCATTCGGCAACACTCTCTGCATTTATGGTGACTTATCCCTCTACACACGGAATTTTTGAAAGCCGTATCCGTGAAATGATGGATATCATCCATACTGCTGGCGGACAGGTTTATATGGATGGTGCCAACATGAATGCGCAGTGCGGGCTCACGAGTCCTGGCTACATCGGTGCAGATGTTTGTCACCTCAATCTGCACAAAACATTTGCCATCCCTCACGGAGGAGGTGGTCCTGGTGTAGGCCCTGTATGTGTAGCTGCACATCTTGTAGAATTCTTGCCCACACACTGCCGAGTAAATGTAGGCGGAAAGCATGGTATTACGGCGGTTTCTTCTGCTCCGTGGGGTAGTGCGGAAGTATTGCCCATTACTTATGCTTATATTCGCATGCTGGGCGCTGAAGGGCTACGCAAGGCATCGGAGAATGCTATTCTGAATGCGAATTATATAGTAGCACGTCTGAAGGATACGTATGGCGTTGTTTATTCGGGCGAGACAGGACGTGTAGGGCACGAGGTAATTGTAGATTGCCGCTACTGTAAGGAAAAATATGGGGTAGAGACTGCCGACATTGCGCGCCGATTGATGGACTATGGTTTCCATGCGCCTACCCTCTCCTTCCCAGTACACGAGACCTTGATGATTGAGCCGACCGAAAGCGAATCAAAGGCTGAGATCGACCGTTTCTGCGATGCGCTCCTGCAGATCCGCAAAGAGATGGAGGCTATTGGTGCGGGCAAAGCGGACACTGAAGATAATCTGCTGAAGAATGCTCCTCATACTGCTACAGAAGTGGTTGCCAATGTTTGGGAACATAAATATGGGCGTGAGGAAGCGGCATATCCGTTGGTATGGGTGCGTGACAATAAATTCTGGCCGACGGTTAGTCGCATTGATTCGGGTTATGGAGACCGAAATCTCGTCTGTACGTGCGAACTTTAACAATGTATTTTTGCGGCGCGTCTATTGTGGCGCGTCGCACTTTTTTAGAGAGTAGCTCTCCTTATTTACAAAGGCTAAGGCGAATTTTCTAAATTGTTTCCTCCATTCTCCACCTGCAATTCTAAATTTTCAAGTATTATGACCTTAAAAGATATCGTAACAAAAGCTCGTACAGTACGGCGCTACAAAGAGAATATGCCCATTACCCTAGCAACGCTCCGCGAATTGGTAGATCTCGCTCGTCTTGCTCCCTGCGGCGCAAACAAACAGGCTCTACGTTACTATATTGTTACGCAACACAGCCTACGCGAACGTGTTTTCCAAACTTTAGGATGGGCTGCCTACCTTACAGATTGGATGGGACCCGAAGCTGGAGAAAGACCTACTGCCTATATTATTCAGGTGGAGGATACGACGAATGCTTGTTTGCGTCCCGTAGATCCAGGTTTTGCGGCACAGAATATTATTCTCGGTGCTGCCGAAAAAGGGTTGGGAACTTGTCTCATAGACAATGTACGACGAGAGGAACTCTCCGAAATTCTAGGACTACCTACGGGCTGGCGTGTGGTCTATGTTATTGCATTGGGTGTGCCCGCTGAAACAGTAGAAATTCGCCCCATTGATGCTGTACACGGTATCAAGTATTGGAGAGAAGGGGCGGTGCATTGTGTCCCAAAACGTACCCTAGAAGAAATTATTTTTGAGGAGGCATAGAGCATGGAAGAAGTAGGAGCTACCCTGCGGCAGCAAAAAGTGTCTAGGCAGCTACAACGCGATTTTAGCGAAATGTTCCAAAACGAGTTACGAGGGCTTGCAGCAGGATGTCTCATCTCGGTAACAGATGTCTGGATCTCACAAGATCTCGAACAGGCGAAGGTCTATATCAGTATTTTCCCAAAAGAACACGAGCAAGAGATTTTCGAGAATATACAAGGTAAGTGTAAAGAGATTCGCTATCAACTAGGGAAACGCGTACGACATCAGTTACGCCTTGTACCCGAATTACTCTTTCGCTTAGACCAATCGCTCGACGAGGTTGAAAGACTGGAAGGGTTGTTGGCACAAATCAAGCATTCCGAATCCTGAGGCTTACAACGGACATTAACATTTGAGCTTCTGGTGCTTTCTCAAGTAAAAAGGCTGATGGATGGACACCCATAAATTCGTCGAGTGCAAACCCTCCGTTCTTAATTACGCAACATCTCTCATCTAAAAGTCTGTAAAATCTCATTCTCTGGATTTTCTCTGTCCTAATTCGTAATTTCTAATTCTATCTCTTTTTATGGGCTTGATTGCTTGGACTACTCGTTATATCCCGCGTCCGTGGTTGCATCGTATTGCGCGCACGGTGGGCTGGTGTATAAGTTTTTTTTTACGAGGGAAGCGATACGAAGACCCCATTGACGGTTTTCACTATCGAAAGCTCTTGCCTTACGGGCGAATAGAAAAACGCGAAAATGCCCTAGCTCCGCATTGTCTGTCGTTAGAACGTCACCGACTGATATGGCTCTACTTGTTGCGCGAACTTGAAATTTTGGAGCAGCATTACAACGTTTTGCACATGGCGCCCGAGTCTTGTCTACAACGAAAACTAAAGACTCTGCCTCGTATACACTATGTGTCGGCAGATCTAGTAAGTCCGTGGGCAGAGATCCATTGCGACATACAGGAGCTGCCTTTTGCCTCCAATAGTTTCGATCTCATTCTCTGTAATCACGTGCTTGAACACATACCCGACGACCAGCGTGCGATGCGCGAACTGTTTCGTGTTCTTGCCCCTAACGGTGTAGCATTACTTCTCGTTCCACTGGATGAGAATAGAGAAACAACACTAGAGGATTCCACTATCAATACAGATGTCTTGCGCGAGAAGTACTACGGGCAGCGCGACCATTTACGTCTTTATGGGCGCGATTATGTACAGCGGCTTACCCAAGCTGGCTTTAAGGTCTCGGCATTGGACTATGCCTCACAGCTATCGCAGAAAGAACGAGAGCGCTACTGCATTCGCCTTTCCGACAAATTATACGTCACTCGTAAATAATAGCCGTCGTGCGTTTCGTCTTTTTCATTGCTTTGCGCTACCTCTTCTCAAAGAAGTCTCGTACTGCTATCAATGTGATTTCGACTATTGCTATGATCGGCATTGGTATCTGTGCCATGGCTCTCGTTGTGGTACTCTCTGTTTTCAACGGTATTACGAGTCTTGTAGGCAGCATGTATTCTTCTCTAGATACCGACCTCCGTCTTGTCCCACTTCAAGGTAAAGTTTTCTCTTGTAGCGCGGAAGATCTGGCGTGGCTGCACGCTTTGCCCGAGGTACAGAGCGTGGGTAGAACACTAGAAGAGAATGCGCTTTTTGGCTATCAAGAAAAACAACACCTAGGGCGTTTGCTGGGCGTAGACTCCGAGTATGAACAAATGGTATCGCTTGCTTCGCACTGTCGGGAAGGACAATTTCTGCTACAACGCGGTTCGCAACCGCTGCTGGTTCCTGCTCTGGGAATGACTTATGTGCTGGGAGCTTATCTAGCACAGTACGAAGGAATTACCGTGTACATGCCAAACCGTACAGCTAAGAATTGGCTCGATCCTACCACTGCCTTTCGAAAAAAAGTGATGGGCTGGGAGGGGGTTATCTCTATTAACGGAGACTTTGACGAGCAAACCGTACTTGCACCGTTGCACTTTGTGCAAAAACTTTTATCGTACGATTCGACACAAGTCTCAAGTGTTGCAGTAAACCTGAAGAAGGATGCGAATTTACATAGAGCACGAACTGCGATTGAAAACCATTTTTCTACGCGTTGCGAAATTCAGGGGAGAGATGCACAAAATGCCTCCTTATATCGCACTATGAAAAGCGAACGACTCATCATCATCATCATCCTTTCGCTTATTCTTCTTATTGCAATGTTCAATGTGGTAGGCTCGCTCTCTATGCTTGTCATTGAGAAACGAACTGACAGTTATGTGTTCGCCAGTATGGGTGCTACGCCAATGCAAATCCGCAATATCTTTGTCTGCGAAGGGATACTGCTCGCAGGAGTTGGAGGTACATTGGGCATACTACTCGGGCTTGTTGTTAGTCTTTTGCAACAACATTTTGGTTTTGTCTCTTTGGGCAATGCTACCACTTTTGCCGTAGATTCCTATCCCGTTGAGGTGCATCTACAAGATCTCTTGTTCGTTTTCTTGTTAGTTCTTCTCTTGGGGTATATTGCTAGTTGGTTCACGCTCAGCAAGCGACCCAGCAATTTTCAAAAAAACTAAACGGCTACAACTCTGTTCTGCTGACAACAGA